>JAKPEO010000125.1 GCA_029551925.1 bacterium | reverse complement strand
TCCCGTTATAATCGCACCGCACAAAAATACTTCCTTTTTCATTCAGCCAGTTTTTAACAATGCTCAAACGATTTTCCAGAAGTGTTGCCCAATTTGCGTCTTTGTAATTAGTGCGATACATAAATTGGTCAGAAGAATCAAGATTAAACGGCGGGTCAATATAGATTGTCTGAATTTTTTCCTTGAATTTCGGCAATATTGTGTTTAATGCTTGATAGTTTACGCTTTTAATCAGCCAGCCGTCTAATGCATTGTCTAAATCATCAAACAGCGCTAAAATATCTAATTCTAAATCTTTGAAATATTTAGTATCAATCGGCAAATGCTCATATTTTTTATTCAAATTTTTACTAATCAAATCAGTTTCAAAAATATCGTTAACTTTAAAACTTTCATCTACAATACCGAGTTCTTGCCATTCTTTGATTTGCGCATTAATATTTTTATGCTTTAAAATTTTATCAATGATTTCGCTATTTTTTTCAATAATTCTATCAAGCGTAATAACATAATTTGCATTTTTAACAAACTTCGGTTTATTCCAGATTTTCACAAGTTCGTCTTCAAACTGCGCGATAAAATCAATAATTTTAAATGCGATATCTTTTAATATTTGCAGTTGATTAACTCTATCAGCAGTCCATTCTTTTGCGCCGTCCCAGAAATATTGATAACTCCAAAGTTTAAATTGCTCCTGTAAAAATGCTTTTGCGTTTTTATTAATAAAAAAATCAACTTCACTTTGTTTCTCAAAAACTCTGAATGCGCGGTCTAATTGTTCTTCGTTTATCATAATACCTTTTTTCTTTATTGCTTTTAATATTTCGTCAGTTTTAGTTTTTACGCCTTTTTCTGAATATTTAACGCTAAAAACAATAGTTTTGTCTTCTTTGATTTCAGAAAGTTCAAACACGAGCGAACGCTTTTCGTTTGCTTTTTTGGTTTCTATTTTTGCAGCGTCAAAATAAAATTTGAAAGAATCAAATTCAACCGGCAGACTGCGGAATATCCTGTCAGTCTTGACATAATAAAGCATCTGCGTTTTCCAGAATAAAATGACATCTTTATCGTCAGTATATACTTTTTCGTAGATATTATTATGAAACGGCGTTGAATTAAAATAAATCGAGCCGCTTTCTGTGAAATAACGACTGAAAAAAGAATAGAGTTTATCGAAAAGTTCATCTTTAAACGCTGGATATTTTACTAATGCTTTTGCTATGTCTTGTATGAGCAGTTTTTCGATAGATTGATAATATTTAGATTTTATACGCATTAGATTAATAAATCCGCCGATGCCTTCGATTTTCGCGCCGATAAATACATCTTGTAATGCTTTGTAAAATTTTTGTTCTTTGGTCATTGTTATTTAGTAGTATCCTTATTTGCGGAGTTTCAAAAAAAAGTGCCACAACACTTGCACTAATGCACTTTTGATTTTATTAATATGAAAATCAATTATCATTTAAACAAAATATACAACATTACAGATTTGTAGTCAATTTTTTTTTTTTTTTTGCCTATTGCCGGCAATAGGCAAAAAAAACGGAAAAAATAGATGAATTGAAAAATAAGTAACCAGAAAATTTGTCAAATGCGCAGAGAATTATCTGTGATTTTTTATAAGAATAAATAAGAATAAAATACTGATTACAGAGAAAATGTAAAAAAATTCTATGATAAGAAATGAAATTATGAAGTATTGCAATATTCCTGATATTGCTCTTTAATCAGAAAGCCGTTTTTGCCTGTGTATTGAGTTTTGAGTTTGATACGGCGGAGTTTGCGGCGCGCGTCTTTTGGCGCAATGAGTTCTGACAGTTTTAGTTTAGCGTCACATTCAGGACACTTGAGCGGATTATCTTGATAGACCATAAAATCTGTTTATATGATAATGAAAAAATATACTTTATGGTGCGAAAAAAAAATACGGATCCGATTATCAGCTGCCGTCAGATTTGATTGAGTATCACAGAAAAAATATCAGAATCCAAAAATAGTCGAGTTTTCAATATAGTTGATAGACATTATTATTTGCAACCATAAAATTTGCGACACAGGAATCATTGATAAATTTAATGAGTTTTTTCATATTATGCGCTAATTCGTCGGCACCGTCGTCATTTGAAAAAATAACATATTTAATCTTTTTTAATTTGATTTCCTTGATAATTTTGGTCTCGTAGTAATATGCATTATTTGAGTTATAAGTGACTTTATAATGAAACCATAATAATTCTGTTTTTGGCATTGTGTCCAATAAATAATAAAAATATGTTTTATATCCAAGTATAATGAATTTATCTGATGAATTTTCGGCAATCAAAAAATTATAGAGCCGGATAATATCTTCGTATTGCTCATTACTCACAATTAAGTTGTTGAATTTTTGTATTCCTTTAATTTTAATATTAAAGTTTTTGCTTTGATAAATATGGTTGTGCGATAATCTATTGAAACTGATGTAAAAAAAAATGGAAAACAGTATTAGGAATATTAAAAAACAAAATATTTTTTTTTGCTTTTTGAATATATAAAATGGCAGAAAAACGAAAATTATACTGATAAAGCTCAAATTATTGAACCATATATTATTGTTCGTATAATAAAAAAATAAGGTAAGAAGCATAAATACAATAATATATTTTTTTTGTTTTTTTTCTGCAATAGCATAAATGATGCACATAAAACCAATAATGATTAAAGAAAAAGTCGTATCGAGTTTTTTTAATAATAATTTTTCTCTGTTCATCAACAGAGGATTTATAATGAAATTTTCGATAAACCCATTAAAAGCGCCAATTGATAAATAGTAAATCGAAAAAAACAAAAAAATTGCGATAAAGCCGGACAAATATTTAACAAAATTTTTTTTCAATGGAATAAATAATATGAACAATAAAAAACCGATAGCGCCAATATTTTGTTTTGAAAAAAAAGAAAGTCCGACAAAAATACCGGCAATAAAATGATAATTTTTATTATTTCTGTTCTGTAATAAAAAATAAAATGCGCAAAGCAAAAAAAAATATGCGTTTGTTTCATAGAATGGAAAACTTATTAACGATGCAAAAGAAACTGCACCCAATATGGCGCATAAAAAACCATTGAAAATTCCAGAAAATCTTGCGCTAATGGCAAAAATAAAAAAAGAGGCAAGAGCGTTAAGAACGGATGAATGTAAGAAAAATGAATTTAACGATAAACCGAAAAGCTGAAAAAATACCGACTGTATGTAAAACGGCACAACGCCTGTGGGGAAAAAAAAATCGATATACGGTTTTTGTCCGCAAAAAATTCTATAGCCGCCATTTAGTATTATACCCATATCATTTTCGTGAAGGCAGCGATAACTGCATATTAAGTTAAAAATGAATGCAAAAATTAAAATAAAAATTAAAAAAAACCTTTCAAAGAATTTTAATTTTGAAATCATATTTTTTTTAATATAAGTTTTTTAATCAGGTTTATTATTATTGAAGGGTTTAATTCGAATAAGGCATTGTATTCTAAAAAACAAGGAACATGACAATATGAGCATTTGGGAATTTTTCGGCAGTTTTCCCAAGCTTCTTGAAATCCTGATTCGAGTATTTTTTTGCCGTGTTCAGAATCAGAGCCAAGAAAACAAGGATATAATGCTCCACTTGCGGAAACGCAGGCGGCATATTTTCCGAAATAGCATTCTGGAAATATATTGTCAGGCTTGGTCATAGCAGTATCCTTGCAGTAATCAGGCCATTTTTTCATACATTCCAAAGTGTAATTTGCACGGAGCAACGGATATTTTTTTTTTTTGTAGTCAGAAATTTTTTCCAATGCGGATTTATATTTGCTGTTTGAACATTTTTTTATTTGAAAATCTTTGTATTTTTCTATATACCCGTGAGCAATATTAATAGTCAGAAGTAATTTGTTCTCTCTTGCAAAATTCATAACAAAATCAATATCATCAATATTTTTTTCAAAAAGAGTATATGTAAGAACTATGGGCTTATTAAACTGCTTGCAGAATTTAATAGTTTCTTTTAATCTTTGAAAGTATCCGTCTCCGCGTATCTTATTTTGAATATCTTCACTGCCGTCAATGCTGAATCCTATTTCATCTATTTTTTTTAAAATATCGGGTTTATTGATCGCATTATAGCCGTTTGATAAAATAAGAATAGAGACATTTTTAGAATAGAGTTTATCGACTAAAAGATTTATATCAGATCTGATGAACGGTTCGCCGCCTAAAAGTGTAACGCGGCGCATCCCGTTTTCAACAAGTAAATCGGCAAGCGTTAAAAGTTCATCTGTTGATAATTCATTTTCTGAATTTTCATAAAATCTGCCGTAGCAGTATTCGCACTTCAAATTGCATTTGTTTGTGATAAACCAATAAACATAAAGAGGTTTATGAATCTTAAACAATCTGCATTTAATCAAAGATAAAAAAAATAATAATTTCTTTATATTTTCATTCATTATGTCTTGCTTTTTTATTTGTTCCCCAACCTGCAACTTCTAATTAATAGGAAAATCAATTATCATTTAAAAAAAAATATACAACATTATAAATTTGTAGTCAATTTGTTTTTTTGCCTATTGTCGGCAATAGGCAAAAAAAACGGAAAAAATAGATGAATTGAAAAATAAGTAATCAGAAAATTTGTCAAATGCACAGAGAATCATCTGTGATTTTTATGAGAATAAATAAGAATAAAATACTGATTACAGAGAAAATGTAAAAAAATTCTATGATAAGAAATTAAATTATGAAGTATTGCAATATTCCTGATATTGCTCTTTAATCAGAAAGCCGTTTTTGCTTGTGTATTGAGTTTTGAGTTTGATACGGCGTCGGCGGCGCGCGTCTTTTGGCGCAATGAGTTCTGACAGTTTTAGTTTAGCGCCACATTCAGGACACTTGAGCGGATTATCTTGATAGACCTTGAAGATTAATTGAGCCCAAGTTTGCTTTGCGGCTAAGCGGTCAATATTTAGAGTGTTATTATTTGGTTTATTGCCGGCAGCTTTAAATGCGCCGCGAAAACGCGTTGAATATGCGCCATAGTATTTTACCTTATGTCTATACGGTTGCAGAATATGAAGACTCAAACGCGCGAGTAGTTCGAGGCAGTTTATCGTTTCAAAACCAAATTCCTCTAAACGCGCAAGCTTGCCTTCGTGATCAAATTCGTATTGTTTGTAATGAATAGTAACTGTTTTTTTGATTTTATCGTATTCAATTATTTTTGCTTCAGACAGCGGCGTGCGAACCATATATTTTCCAATATTTTCGAGAATATATTTTCTGCTTTGTTCAAAATTATTTTTCTCTGGCTCGGAAATGTGAAAGTTAAAGCCATTCGGATATTTAAGCCGAAAGTTTGTAAATTCTTTTTGGAAGACGTTAGGGATGGTCTGTCAAAATCCAACATCGATATATATAATATTTATAATCTTCTTCATCAAAAAATAACTATTCGCCCTTGAAACCTCTGTTCATTATATGATGATACGCCCGAAATAATCATATTTCGCTTGTCTTGCCATATCTATACATTATTTAAAAATATTTCTTTTTTGGCAAGTTTCAAGTTGGAGGTTGGCAGACTGTCCCTTGAATTTACCCAGAAAGTTTTTCTTTAACGATTTGATATAGTTGCGAGTTATGATAGTATCTCGGATTATAATAAATGCCCTAATAACGCAATAGCAGAATATCGTCAAATTGCTACTTTCGCAACTTTGGCAAAATTTCTATTTGCTCATTTTATTTTTTACTTTCATTTTCCTTGATCCATATTATTACATTTTATATTGTCTGATGATGCAAAATTTTACAATATTTACAAATCTGCCTTTTGTGATCAATATTAAAGTGGCGAAAGTGGCAACTTGACAATATTACTATTTCAGTCCATTATACAGTTCTCACCCACAAAAAAAAATATAAAAAAATAAAATTAATGACATTCGCCGCCGTGTTCTTTGCACGCGGAAAGACCGCTAAGTTCGTTTTTCAAAAAACTGTCAAGCGCTTCCTGCGCTGTTCCGGTAAATCCAAAAATTTTAACACCTGCATTATGGAATTTCATTTGCGCGCCGCCACCCATTCCACCGGCTATTACATATTCGATTCCATATTTTAGAATTTCGTCAACAGCTTTGCAGCCGCCACCGCCATGAACAACATCATTTTTATATACTTTAAAACTTTTTAATTTCTGATTTTCAATTTCAGCAATTAAAAAATTTTCGCATTGTCCGAAATGCTCGCTGATTTTGCTGGCCATACCTTTGTTTTCTAAAATAACCATACCTACTTTCATTTTTAATTCATCTCCTTTAAAATTATTTTTCTCTAAAATTTTACTTACAATTATTGAAAAAATATCGCTGTAAATTGTAGATTTTTCTTTTAATAAATCAATTATTTTACCTGAATCCATTTTTTCGGCGGCTTCTGGAATAATTGGAATTCTGCCAAGTGTTTCAATTCCAAATTTTAAATAAAGAGCATCTGCGCCACTGCCTTTAAAAATATCAATTTTTTCTAAACAATGCGGGCATTGAATAAATCCGAAATTTTCAATAATTCCAAGAATAGGCATATTTAGCTTATGACAGAATTCTATAGATTTTCTGACATCTGATAATGCTATTTCCTGCGGAGTTGTAACGATTACACATTTAGCGCCTGTAATATCCTGAGCAACAGTTAACGGTTCATCGCCTGTTCCCGGAGGAGAATCAATAATTAGAAAATCAAGGTCGCCCCAATGCGCCTCTGATATAAACTGCCGAATAATACCTATTTTCATAGGGCCGCGCCAAATCAAAGGCGCATCTGTGTCTTGAAGAAAAAATTCCACTGACATCAGTTTCAAATTTTCGCTAATCTGAATTGGAATAAATAAACTGTCTTTTGTAACCAATTTGTTTTGTTTAACTCCAAACATTGTTGGAATACTTGGCCCGTGCAAATCAACGTCCATCAGACCTGTTTTATATCCCATTAAAGATAATTTAGTTGCGAGCGATGCAGCAACAGTGCTTTTTCCTACTCCGCCTTTTCCGCTTAAAATTACAATCTTGTTTTTAATTCGCTGCAAGTTTTCTTTTAATCTTATCGCCTGCAGTTCGCGTTCTAAATCCTGTTCATTTTCCATACTAATTTTTCTCCTGTAACTTATAATATAAAAATAATTTTCATAAAGTTTAATTTTTAACTGGCAATCGGCAATTAATCATTTTTACAACTTTTATCATATATGCCCCGTAGATGTTGAATTACTTAATTCCGAAAGTTTTCCTGCTTTATAATCGGCAATGGCTTGTTTTACAGTGCCGGAAGCATTGATAAAAGTCTTAATACCGGCAGCGTGTAATGTTTTAATTGCATTAGGTCCAAGCTGACCTGTTATAACAACTTCCGCATTTTTATCCACAACAAATTGCGAAGTTTGTATTCCAGCTCCGCCCTGAGTCATTATATTCGCATTTTTTTCTGCTTTGAATTTTTCAGTTTCAGTATCGAAAAATATCAAAAATTGACATCTCCCAAATCTTGGGTCAATTGGCGAATCTATATTATCGCCTAAAGAACTAATCGCTAATTTCATTTTATTAACCTCCTAATATTAAAAAAAAATAAAACTATAATTTTAACTTTAAGATTACTCAATATTCACGTCAGCATCTAAAAATAGCGCTGTATGTAGTCTTTTATTACTAAGTAATAGCGTCGCAGCAATACAAGCGGCAATACAATTTGAATAATAGAATTTAAAATTAGGCAATTTACAGAACTAATTTCACCGATATCGTCTGCGTTTTCTATTTCGCCAACATTTTGAAGACAAAAAAAATGCTTGAATAATTTTTTAGAATATACCATTTAAATCGCATCCTATGAATTAATTTTTTGCTCCTTACGAAAACGAAATGAGTAAAATGACAGAAAAATTAGAAAATTAAGTAATGTTTTCATTAGTATAATTCCTTAAAAAAATTTCTTTAACCCGGATAATGTAATGCATTAACAATATCTGGGATTCTGAAGTTTTCTAATATTTCGAAGCCCAAATAAAATTTGGATCTGAAAAACAAAAGAAAACTTCTAAAAAAACGAAAAATGCGTTGTCTTTTTTTACTGAAAATAAAAAATCGTTCAAACTCCATCCACCACTTGCTTTCAATAATTTTTTATTTTTTAATGCATTCTTCGGGTTTAATCAAAAAAAATTATTTTTCCCGATAGAACGGCCAGGCCATAATTCCGCCTTCCATAACCTTAACATTAGTCCAGCCGTGCGCCTGAATAATACGCGCGGCTTCATAACCGCGTAGCGAAATTTTGCAATATACAATTATTTCTTTATTTTTATCTTCCGGCAATTCATTCAATCGTTTTCTCAATGCACCGAGCGGTATCAGCGTTTCACCTATGCCAAGTCGCATTTCTTCAAACTCCTGCGGCGAGCGGACATCAAGAAAAAACACAGGTTCTCTTTTGATTACTTTCTCATTTACTTCATAAGATGAAATTCCTTTAAACAGACCATTAATTTTATTTTCAAGAGTATGGCAGCATGCAACGAAATTATCAATTGCCAGCGTGAATGGCGGGGCATACGGTAGGTCTGCGTTAACAAGATCTGATATTGTAAGTTTACCCATAATCGCTATTGCCGCCTGCGCTATCTGCTTGCTTACATCGCCCGCGCCAACGCATTGTAAACCAATCAAACGACCTGTTTTTTTATCGGCTGTTACTTTTGTAATAAGCAGTTTGCCTTTCATAAATCCCGGCTTATCTAATCCGGCAATAACAACGCTTTCAACATCAAATCCCATTTTTTTTGCCTTATATTCTGACATTCCTGTTGAACCCGCTGAATAATCAAAAACCTTGCATATGCATGTGTGTATTGTTCCAGGAAATTTACGAACATTTCCGAAAAGCGCATTTCCGCCTGCAACTCTGCCTTCTAAATTTGCTAAATCGCCATACGGTGCATTATTTTTGATGCCTGTCAAAAGATTTGGAATTTCTATACAATCACCGCACGCGTAAATATTTTCGTCAGAGGTCTGCAAAAATTCATTTACTGCTATTCCGCGCGCCGAACCAATTGTTAAGCCGGCTTTTTCCGCGAGTTTTGTGTTTGGAATAACGCCGATTGCAACAACTGCAAGTTCACACGGCAATTCAATGCCATTTTTCAATTTGACAGCCGTAAGTTTACCGTTTTCTCCAAGAAACTCAACGACCGCATTATTTGTAATTACATTAGCTGCTTTTGCGCGTATATGATTTTCCATTAATTTAGCAAGTTCCGGATCAAGAAACATTAAAATCTGTGATTCCTGTTCAATAACAGTTATTTGAATGCCGGCAAGTTGTAAAGCTTCACAAGTTTCGATACCAATAAGCCCGCCACCTATTACAACTGCTTTCTTGATTTTTTTATCATCTCTGATTTTACGCAAAAAATCAGCGTCTTCCATTGACTGTAATGTTGTTATCCCGGCTAAATCCTTACCCGTCAATTGCGGTATTCTTGGCAAAGAGCCCGTCGCTATAATCAATGAATCATATTGGAGTTCAAATTCACTGTTATCCTTATGATTAACGCATATTACTTTTTTATTTTTTCGGTCAATGTCTATTGCCTCTGTTTCATTGTAAACCTTAATTGCTTTTGCATTAGAAAAAAAATTGGGGTCGCGTATTACGCCTGCCGGTGTGCTGATAAGCTGATTCCTATCGTCAAATACACCACCTACATAATACGGATAACCGCACGATGCCATTGACAAATATTTTCCTTTTTGGATAATAGTAATTTCTGCGTTCTCATCTAAACGCCGAGCGCGAGCAGCTGCCTTTGGCCCGGCCGCTGACCCGCCAATTACAATAATTTTTTTTGATCTTCCCATTTTAAAATGCTCCTTTTAAATTAAATTTCATAATTATTTTTTTCGACTTTTATAATAATAAAATTACATTTGCCAAACCTATTTTTTTTAGTTTGAAGATTCTTGATTTCCTTGTAATTACCAAATACAGTTTGGATAATATTAATATCTTCAAATTTATGTTTTGTTAGGAAACGCGCAATATCTTCACTAAAATAAAATAGCGTTTTGCTGTAAAATTTACTTTTATATTTGTTTTTCTGACAATTTTTTCCTAATGGACTTTCTTTATCAAGAAAAGCAATTATAATTTGCCAGTTGATTTTTAATATGCGCTTTGTTTCTGCTGTGTTTTTTTCCGAATCATCGACAAAATATATAGTTGTTAAAAGCGGAAATGTTTTAAAAATATTATTTTTAAACGGAATATTTTCGGCGATACCGTTTATTACTGATATATTAAAAATATTTTTAATGTTTCGTATCATTGAAAAAAATGGTTCTAATCCATAATTTATTTTTAACGGTTCAGCAAACTTTGTTATGCTTATGCCTATTTCTATACTTAATGAAGCATCTACGCAAAAATGTCGTTTAGTTTCAAGTTCTGTTAAATATACAAATTCATTTTCTATAAACCATTTGTTATAATCATCAGCAAATTTGTCAAATGTCGCGGTTTTCATATAAATTTCCTGAGAAAATAAATAATATGCATTTTGTTTTAATACTCATTTGTTCTGCCCTACAACGATCATTGCCAAATTTATAAACCACCGGTCCTCTACCGAATTTATTATGTGTATAATTTTTATCGTCAAACAAAAATTTATAGTTTTCGATATATTCACAAGCAGTATTTTTGATGCTTCAATAATATAAATGTTTTTTTGTTTGCATTCATCTTAATTTCTTGTATTGATTTTTAATTTCAATATATGAAATATGAAACAATCTATTCTAATTCTAACATTTTAACAACTTCTGCTAATCGTTCATTCTTATTTTTTTGCATTTTAAAATCCTCCTCGTATTCAAATCAGAAATTAATATCTTTACCGACTTCTAATATTTCTACATTTTCTTTTATATTACTTTGCAACAGCCATAATTTAAGTTCGCCTGTGCAATGTCCGGGAAATAATTTGATATTATTATTTTTAACATATTGAATAATTTTTTCAAAATATGCTTCATCTACTTTTTCAAGGTGCAAACCGCCGATTATATTTTTTACAATGCAGTTCTTAAAATTCGATTTCAATCTATTACATATATGCTCTATTCCTGTATGACAGCATCCGGTCAATACGGTAAGTTCATTTAATTTTTTATAGACCAGCACAATTTCTTCTTCAAAATTATCGGGTATAAATTCGCTGTTATTATTTTTTATATAAAAATATTCCTTTAAAATACTTTCGCCATTTCTCAAACTTACAATAAAAATATTTTGTGAAATTTGATAAATATCATTGACTGAAAAAAAATTATAGTTATTTTCAAAGATATTTTTGTCAATAAATTCATTACTAATTTTATTATAGACGCCATTTATTTTTTTATATTTTTCAATAAAAAAATTATTGCCGGCAATTATATTAATTTTATTATTTAATAAATTATTTAAATTCTTCAAATCGCCTGTATGGTCATAATGATTGTGACTTAATATTA
>JAKPEO010000008.1 GCA_029551925.1 bacterium | reverse complement strand
TTGATTGAGTGCTGACTTATTAAAAAGTATCCAGCATATTGCATCTGCAATCGTTGACTTACCAACGGCATTATCACCGCTGATTACGGCGTTCTTGCCGTCAAAATTTATTTCAAGGTCGTCAATTGCCTTGAAATTTTTTATTATAATTTTTTGGATTTTCATTTTTTTGTCCCCCTAAAAATTTTTTTAATTTTCTGATTTTACATTTTAAAAACATTCTAAAACGCGGTTGATTTTGTAAAATTTTTGATTTGATAAAGCACCACGCAATTTAAAATAAAAAGCGGCGAACCGATAATATTTGAGTGCCTAAACTGCGAGGAAAAAGCACATAATAAAATCAGCCGCCGCCGAATTTGAATTTAGTTTGTCGCAGTTTTGATTGCAAAAGCAATCTTAAATTTGATTATAATATAATACAAAAAAACGCCTTTGTCAACTTATTTTTTGTATTATTTTATATATGTTTATTTATCATAAACTTATATTATTAATCAACTAAAAAATCAATCCTATTTTCAAGAGTTTCAATCCGCTTTTCAAGTTTGTTTATCCGTTCGCCAAAATTAAAAAACAAAGTCAATATATAATTAATATGAAAATTATTTTATTTCTCATTTTCTGCCGCCTTAAATTTTATTGTTATATCAAGTAATACACACATTTTAAGGAATGTTTTTAATCCGCAGTTAATATGCTTCCTATTTATAAATCTTGAAAGAGACGCGTCAGTCATTCCGCAGGCGGTCGCAAACTCGGATAATCTGCCTTTGTATTTACTTTTAATTGCGGCAATAACTCCGTTTATAATATCAGTTTCAAATTTGTTCATAATGCCTCCTGTTAAAATAAGCGCAAAGCAAAACGCCCTGCGCCGAGTTTGAACTCAACTCCTTTTCATAAAGATTGAGTATATATAAATAAAAATCAATTATAATATACAACATTAATTTTAATTTGTCAAGCAAAATTTGCTTTTTTTTATAAGTGTTTGAAATTAAAGAACTTATATTATTTTATAAAATAAAAGTTGACAAATAAGTCAAGTTGTAGTATATTGTAAATATGAATAATCAAATTTTGAAATTAATACCAATTGGAAAAGCTAACGCAAGGAAAACGAAAACGCTTGCGGCTCTGCTTAATATTCCGTATAATGCAAATTCAGATAGGAATATCAGAAAGTCAATTGAGGAATTAAAAGCCGATTATCCTATCTGCGCGACATCGGCGGGATATTATATTCCGTTGAACGCAGAAGAAGCTACGGAGTATTTTAATACGCAATATAAGCATATACGCACTTTGTCAAATAACCTGCGGAAAATATCCGCTAACTTAAATAAAAAATTTAATTTACAGTTAGAGTTGGAAATATAAAATGCGGCAATTTGATTTATTCGGAAAACCAAAAATTAAAAATACAATAGTTCCGGCTATGCCTTATATGGGCAATAAACGAAAATTAGCAACAAAAATTTTAAATTCAATTTATGATACAATCGGGGA
>JAKPEO010000123.1 GCA_029551925.1 bacterium | reverse complement strand
AGCGTTCTAAAAAAACGCTCAACAAAAATATTATCAAGCGCTCTGCCAGTAGAATTCATTGAAATTTTAATATCTTTATCAATAAGGATTTTACAAAAATTTTCAGAAGTAAATTGAGAACCTTGATCTGTATTAAAAATTTCTGGCGCCGGATATTTCGCCAATGCTTTATTTAATGCGTCAATACAAAATTTCAAATTCGTTTGATTTTTTTTGTCTTTACTTTTCAGTCCACTATTAATTTACATTTGTTTTAAAAGGTGTTATTTATATTTGATTTGGAGCGGGTGACCGGGATCGAACCGGCGACAACCACGTTGGCAACGTGATGCTCTACCATCTGAGCTACACCCGCTTATTTTGGCATTCATTATATTAATAAAAAAAAAAATGTCAAGTTTTTTCTTTATTTTTTCTTTATTTAAAGTATAATAAACGACATTATGACTAATAACGAAAATATTTCATTACTAAAACAAGCAATAAATTATTTGAATAATAAAGAATACACGCTTGCTATCGTAGCATTCACAGAAGCGTTGCAAAAAGACGATTATGATTCGAAAATTCATTATTATCTTGCTATATGCTATTCAAATTTAAAATATTATAAAGAAGCGCTCGAAGAAATTGAATTGGCATTTAAAGAAGATATTGAATATGTAGTTAAACTGCAATTATTACTTCTTAAAGGTTATATAAATTTTATTTTAGAAAATGATGATATTGCTTTGCAAACATTCCAGCAAGTAACAGAATTTGAAAAAAACAATAAAATAGCGCTGTCAGGTATTGGTTATTATTATTTTAAAAAAAATGACTATAAAAAAGCATTAGAATATTATGAGCTCGCTTATAAAACAGCGCCAGAAAATTCTAATGCTATGAATAATTATGGTTATCTATTAATGATGAATAATCAATCAATAGAAAAAGCAATGGAACTCTGCAATCAAGCGTTAAAAAAACAGCCGAATAATCCAAATATTTTAGACAGCGTAGCGTGGGGACATTATCTTTTAAATAATATCAAAGCCGCGACATTAGCAATAACAAAAGCGATAAATTTTGGTGGCGCTATTGACGAAATAAAAAATCATTATTCTGAAATTTCCAAAAAAGTCAGAGAATTGCTCTCCTCAAAAAAATGAATAATAATGTTTTAATAATAGCGCACGATTATCCGCCTTTTGCCGGCGGCGGAGTTATGCGTATTCACAAGTTCGTCAGATATTTTCCGGAGTATAATATCGTACCTGTTGTCCTTACAATTAACGAAAAATATTATCAATCAATAGATGAATCATTATTGAATGAATATTTGCAGCCGCCAGATATTCATCGCACCATGACAATAGATTTAAAAAAAATATATCTTTATTTTAAAAAGAGAAAAAATAAAATTCAAACTTCTGAAATTATCGGGATAGAGAGCTCTTCAAAATTTTCAAAAATTTGCGAATGGATTGCTTCTTTAATATTTATCCCAGACTACAAAATTTTATGGTTGCCTTTTGCATTAAGCAAAGCATTACAATTAATAGACCAAAAAAAAATTAAAAATATTATTACTACTGCGCCACCGCATTCTACTAATATCATTGGACTATTGATAAAATTAATTCTGCCAGAAATCCGATGGATTGCTGATTTTCGCGATACTTGGACTGAAAATGAAGTGTATAATTATCCATTAAAAATCATAAAAAAAATTGAGGAATTTTTAGAATTAAAAACTTTGCAATATGCTGATTATATAGTTTGTGCTACTGATTCAGTAAAAAATTCTTTTGTCGAAAAATATAAATTATCTGAAAGCAAATTTAAAGTAATAACTAACGGTTTTGACGAGGCCGATTTTAATTTTTCTGATAAAAAAATATATATACAGCCAGAAACGAAAATACTAAATATCGTGTATTCTGGGTCATTAAATGACTGGCGCAATTTATCAAATTTTTGTGGAGCGTTAAAAAAATTAGAAATTGAAAAAAAAATAGATTTAACAAAATTACATATCCAATTATGTGGACATATTCCTGCGTTCGAACATCGTAGAATCAAAAAATTAAAATTACAAAATGTTTTTGAATTTATAAATTTAGAGCCGCATAAAGAAAGCATTAAAAGATTGATAGCTGCTGATTTGCTTTTATTGATTATCGGTGAAAAAGAAGGGACTGTGGTGCTGACCGGTAAATTATTTGAATACATTGGCGCGGCAAGACCGATATTTGCTGTTGTTCCTAAAAATGGCGAAGCTGAAAAATTAATTACTCAAAATAATTTTGGCATTGTAGCTGATACTAGTTCGCTTGATGACATATCCGAAAAATTTTTAAAAATCTATAATCTTTTTTTTGAAAATAACGCGGAATTAAATTTTAATAGAAATATTGAAATCAGAAAAAAATTCACACGAAAATTATTAACCAAAAAAATTGCAGATATAATAAATGCAAAATAAAAAATTATTTATTACCTTGAAAATGAAAACTCAAAATATCTAAAATTTGTTCGTCTGCTTCGCGTAAACGATTAGTTAATATTTTTGCTAAATTCATTAAAATTTTAGATGAGATTTCAGGATGCGCTTTTATAATTGAATCAAATGCTTCTTTTGTTAAAATTGCAAGTGTTGTATCGCGCACAGTGACAGCGCCAGCGCTCCGAATATTTCCGTCTATAAGCGACATTTCTCCAAAACAATCGCCTGTTTTTAATTGCGATAAAGTTTTAGTTCTTGTATTATCTATTTTTTTGATAATTTTTACAGAGCCGTCTATTATAAAATACATTGCATTACCTTGTTCGTTTTCATTAAAAATAGTTTTGTTCTTTTCAAACTGTTGACTGTATAATAACGGCAGAATTATATTTATATCTTCATTTGCTAATCCGTAAAAAACTTTACTATTCAACAACAAATTAATAGTATTCATAAAATCCTCCATTATTTTTTTTTATGATATTTTATTATAAAAAATTAGATATGTCAATTTTTCTGTTGATTTTTATTTTTAAATAAAATAAAATTAATAAGCTATTGAAATTTTTAGGAGGTAAAATGTTATGGGAAAAATTTTAATTATTGAAGATGAAAACGATATTGCTCAATTATTGAAAGTGAATTTGAGCAAACAAAATTGGGATATCGAAATTGCAAATGACGGATATTCCGCAGTGAAAACAATATTAAACAACAAACCGAATTTAATCTTACTTGATTTAGGGCTGCCTTATTTAGAAGGAGATATGGTTATTTCATTATTCAATGAAAAAAAACTTACAAATGATATTCCTGTAATAATAATGTCAGCTAAACCTGAAGAAGAAATAAAAAAAGCTCAACAAAAAATCGGAGCAAAAACATATATTAAAAAACCTATTGACTTTGAAAAATTAATTGATTTAATCAAAAAAAATATCTAAGTATTTTTTGGATGTTTTTATTTATTTTTTTTAAGGAGGATGAGTTATGAGTATTGATCATCTATTTATTTTAGCGCCATTTGGCTCAATCCTTGCATTAATTTTTGCGTGGATATTTTTTCAAAAAATGAAATCGGCTGATCCAGGCGATGCAAACCAGCAAAAAATTGCGGGATATGTTCAGCAAGGCGCTATGGCGTATTTAAGACAGCAATATAAGGTTGTCGCTATTGTATTTATTTTAGTGTTTATATTATTTGCTTTTATGGCATATGTTTTGCACACGCAAAATGTTTGGGTGCCGTTTGCTTTTATTACTGGTGGTTTTTTTTCAGGGCTCGCTGGTTTTTTAGGGATGAAAACAGCGACATACGCGTCAAATCGTACTGCAGCAGCAGCTAAAAAAACATTAAACAGCGGGCTGCAAGTTGCGTTTCGATCTGGCGCTGTTATGGGATTAGTCGTTGTTGGTTTGGCATTATTAGATATTTCGGTTTGGTTTTTAATATTAAAACATTTTGTAAAAGACGCTGCCAACCAGCCGGATTTAGCGGCAATAACTACTACAATGTTGACCTTTGGAATGGGCGCGTCATTACAAGCGTTATTTGCTCGTGTCGGTGGCGGTATATTTACAAAAGCAGCGGATGTTGGCGCGGATTTAGTTGGTAAAGTAGAAGCTGGTATACCGGAAGATGACCCGCGCAATCCTGCGACAATTGCAGATAATGTCGGTGATAATGTCGGCGATGTTGCTGGAATGGGCGCTGATTTATATGAATCATATGCAGGTTCAATTTTGGCTACTGCGGCATTAGGCGTAGCAGCGTACCATACTTACGGCGCGGTAGTTGCGCCAATGGCTATTGCTGGTATCGGCGTATTATTTTCTATTTTAGGCGTATTTTTAGTGCGGTCTGGCGAAAGCGCTACGCAAGGTGAATTATTGAAAGCATTAGGACGCGGTGTTAATGCGAGCACATTTTTAACTTTAATCGCATCATTTGGAATATTATATTTATTTCGAGATTCATTCAAACCCGAAGGGAAAGAATACAGCAATTGGCTCGGTTTATTCTTCGCTACAATTTCTGGACTTATTGCCGGTTGGTTAATTGGTAAAATTACTGAATATTATACATCGCAAGAATATCAGCCAACAAAAGAAATCGCTAATCAATCAGTTACTGGTCCCGCAACTGTAATTATTGCTGGTATTGCCAATGGTATGAAATCTACTGGTTTGCCAGTATTTGTCACTTGTGTAGCGATATTTATAAGTTATGCTTTTGCCGGAGGATTTAGTTCTCATCCAAACGCGATGAATTTGGGATTATATGGAATTAGTTTTGCCGCTGTTGGTATGTTATCGACATTAGGTATTACATTAGCAACTGATGCCTACGGGCCTATTGCGGATAATGCTGGCGGTAATGCTGAAATGACGCATCAGCCACCAGAAGTGCGTAAAAGAACAGATGCGCTTGATGCATTAGGTAATACAACTGCGGCAACAGGCAAGGGTTTTGCAATTGGTTCTGCTGCTTTGACTGCAATGGCATTATTAGCCGCTTATATCGAAGAAATTAAAATTGCATTTATCCACGCAATTGATAAAGCGATAGCAACTGGCGTAAGTTTAGAATCTTTAACTTCTTCATCGGCGTTTATACCATTAAAAAATTTTATTATTGATTGTCAAAATTTAGAAGCATTAAGAACTAAAATCCAAAGTTTAAATCTTCCTAATTTTATTCAGGCGTATGATATTACATTATTCAATCCGAAATTATTGATAGGCATATTTTTAGGTGCATCAGTAGTGCTTGTGTTCTGTGCAATGACAATGCAGGCGGTAGGTAGAGCAGCTGGAAAAATGGTCGAAGAAGTGCGCAGACAATTCAAAGAAATAAAAGGCATAATGGAAGGTAAGACCGAACCTGATTATGCTCGCTGCGTGGCAATAAGCACAAGTGGCGCGCAAAAAGAAATGATGGTGCCTTCTTTAATGGCTATAATTATTCCTGTACTGACAGGCGTATTTTTAGGCGTGCCAGGAGTGGTGGGATTATTAGCTGGCGGTTTAACTTGCGGTTTCGCTGTCGCAGTATTTTTGAATAATGCCGGCGGCTCATGGGACAATGCTAAAAAATATATTGAAGAAGGAAATTTAGGCGGTAAAAAATTACCTGACGGGTCGAAAAATCCTAATCACGGTGCGGCTGTTATCGGAGATACTGTAGGCGATCCGTTTAAAGACACTTCTGGTCCAGCATTAAATATTTTGCTGAAATTAATGTCTATGGTTTCAGTTGTGTTTGCAGGATTTATTGTTGCTTATGGAGATTTACTGCAAAAAATATTAGAAAAATATGTAAAATAATTATGTCAACTGATTTTGGTTGACATAATAAAAATGATTATAATTTAATAGTCATTAAAAAAGTCAAAGCGGCTGCTTTTATTATAAATTTAAAGCAGCCGTTTTTTTTTTTTAATCAAAATTTTGATGCTAATAATCCAAATATCGCCGCCGCCGCAATTGCCGAAGTTTCCGCTCGCAAAATATTTTTATTGATTGAAAATTCAGAAAAGTTATTATTTTTAAAGAAAGCATATTCATCATTTGAAAAGCCGCTTTCAGGTCCAATAATAAAATAAACATTATCATAACAGCCGATATTATCTAAATTCAGAAATTTAGCATCAGGCGATAGAACAAAAATATTATTATTATGATCATTTTTTTTTGAATTACTGATGATATTTAATAGATATTCTTTTAAATTTGCAAATACAAGCGCTGGTTGCGAGTATCTGCGACACTGTCTTATTCCTTCTATTACAGCGCGCATAATTCGTAATTTTTTAACTGCGTTAATTTTTTTTGATTTATCAGATTCAACAAATACAATTTCGTCTATTCCTAATTCTGTAAATTTTTGCGCTATTAATTCTGGCTTATGGAATTCGGTTATGCATTGTATTGCTGTTAATTGAGTCTTATTTTTTTTATATAAGCATTTATCTAAAATTTTCAATTTTGCAAGATTATTATTAAACTGCAGAAATTCCGCGTTCGCATAATTGTCAGCGCCAAATAATTCTAATTTTTCATTTGCTTTGACGCGCATAATTTTCAAATATTTTGTTTCTTCTGCAGACAATAAAATTTCATTTTCATTTGATATTTTTTTATCAGTAAATACTCGTATTTTCATAGTTTTTTTATTAGTTCATCAATAGATTTTAAGAGCGGTGGCTTATAAATTTTTATCGCGCCGACCGGACAGATTTCTTGACAGCAATAACATCTAATACATTTTAAATAATCAATTTTCATTTTATTAGTTTGATTATTTAATTTTATTGCTTTAGGATGACATATTTCATTACAATGATTGCATTTTATACATTTATCAAAATTAATTATTGGTTTTGATAAAATTAATGGTTTTAATATTTTTCCGATAATTGGAGCGCCAAAAAAAGTAGTGATTTTACTTTCCTGTCGCACTTTTTTAAAATTCAAATCAATAAAATTTTCAAGCGGTTCGCCTAAAATTGTTATTTCGTTATAATTTTGCGGACCGAGTATTTTACGTTTTATCGCTAAATCTATTATTGGTATATCTTCTGTTTTGTAATTTATCATTTTAATAGCGCACATATCTGCGGCAAGCGCATTTTCTGACATAATCAGACAATTAAGATTTTTAGGTTCGCCTGACCCGGGACCATTTCCTTCCATTGCAATAATAGCGTCAATAATAGCGAATGCCGGCTGCGCTAATTGAAAAATATCTACTATCATATCAGCGAATTTCCAGTTATCTGGATATTTAAAATGCAATTCCGGTTTTAATGCGCCGGGCACTAATCCAAAAAGATTTTTTATTGCGCCTGTATAAAACATCTGGCCGTGCGTCTTTAATTTTGCAATTGTCCAAATTTTATCTGCGTTGTTAACACCTTTAAAAAAAGTATGTTTAATCTCCCGATTATTAAAATTTATTTTTTTTGTTATAGGGGTTGTGCAGTCAACAATCCTAATATTTTCTGTTTTTAAAAAATCTAATAAATTCATATTATTCAATACTTTTTCAACAGTACCGCGTCCCGGACTGTCGCCTATTAGCGGTATGGCGCCAAAATCTTTAATAATCAATAATAATGCTTTTATAATTTCAGGATGTGTGACTGCTGGACAATTAGATTTAACGCTCATTAATAAATTCGGTTTGATGAGTATGCGCTCGCCGTATTTTATAAATTTTTCGAGTCCGCCGAGCGCGTCAAATCCGCGTTTTAACGTATTATAACAATCTAAATAATTATTCTGTCTGATTAATGCGACTTTAAACATCGGCAAATTTTATTTTTGTAATCTTTTGAGTTTGTCAACTATAATTTCTATTGTCTCTGGTTTAGCAATACATACGGTATTTTCGATACTTTCTTTTATATTACTTTTTAAAGTGTCGAATATTAGCGGCAGTAAATCAGATTTTTTTAAAGTTGTCTCGACATTTAAAGTTATGACTAATTTATCACCGTCATTATATATCGCGCAAATATAATGTTTGATTATCTTATATTTTCGTAATATTACTGTTATAATATTTTCAACAACGCTTTCAGATATTTTAACTACGCCGTATTCGGTAGTTAAATTAAATGTTTTTTTTTTGCGGCCGCGCAATGTATGAATAATAAAATCAGCGAATAAAAATGAAATAGCTAAAATTGTTAGTAATGAAAAGAATTTTGCCGATTGCGCGGCAATTAAAAAATAAATCAAAAGATATAGAAATATAAAGATTTTTATAACTAATACGATTTTTGTTTTTAAACTCATAACATTATTTTAATAAATTTTTTATTCATTTTTTAATTCTACGCCGCGAACTAATACATTAACTGCGCTGACCGATAAATCCGTCATTTCTTCGATTCTGCGTTTAACATTTTGCTGAATTTTCCAAGCTATATCAGGTATTCTTAATCCGAATTCTAAAATAACAGAAATATCAATTCTGATTTTGCCGTCATTTATTTCCAAATCTATTCCTTTACTATAATCTTTTTTTCTTAAAAATTCAGCAATGCCGTCAGCAACACCGCCGCTTAATGACACTACGCCGTCGATTTCAGTTACAGCCGCGCCTACAATATTTGCAATTATTTCATTTGAAACATTTATGCTGCCTAATTTATTGTCTTCTTTTTTTTCGTTCAATTTTATTTTTCCTTTTTATTAACTTAAATTAAATAAATTGACAAGAGACAAAATATAAATTAATATTATATTTTAAACTTTTAATTTTGTAAATAAATTTTTCGTTTTAATGTTCACAGGTATAATTGAAGAAATAGGAATTATAAAAAGAATTGAGCGTAATGTTAATGGTTTAAAATTATCAACACAGTGCTCTAAAATTATCGGTGATTTAAAAAACGGCGATTCTGTGAGCGTCAATGGCGTATGCTTGACAGTTAGCAAAATTACTGCTGATATTGTTCATTTTGATGTAATGGCGGAAACTCTGAAAAAGACAACATTAAAAAAAATAAAAACCGAAGATAAAGTGAATTTAGAGCGCGCAATGCTTTTAAATAGTAGATTAGACGGACATTTTGTACAAGGGCATATAGATTGTATCGCTAAAATAATAGCAAAGAAAAAAATTAGTGATACTATTTATTTAGAAATAAAATGCCCTGAAAATTTTTCGATGTATTTAGCGCCGCGTGGGTCTGTTGCTATAAATGGCGTGAGTTTGACAATTGCCAAGAAAAATAATAATATATTTACTGTCGCGCTTGTAAAATTTACGCAGGACCACTGCAATCTTGCAGAATTTTCAGTTAATTCAGAAGTTAATATTGAATTTGATATAATTGGAAAATACTTATATGAATTCTATAAGAAGAAAGACAATATCAGGAGATAAAAATAATGGCAGTAAAGAAATCAACCACAAAAAATTTAAAAATAAAAAAAACTACTAAAAAAAAATCTGCAATTTCATCAATACCTGAATTATTAGAAGATTTAAAAAATGGAAAAATGATTATTTTAATGGATGCAGAAGATCGTGAAAACGAAGGAGATTTGGTGTGCGCAGCTGAAAAAATTACACCGGAAAAGATTAATTTTATGGCTAAATACGGACGCGGCTTGATTTGTTTAGCGCTTTCTGGCGAATATGTAGAAAAGCTTAAATTGCCTTTGATGACAAGCAATAATCAATCAAAATTTGGCACTGCTTTTACTGTATCGATAGAAGCAAGTAAAAATGTAACTACTGGGATTTCTGCCAGAGATAGAGCAACAACAATATTAACGGCAATAAGCGATAATTATAAAGATGGAGATATTGTCTCGCCGGGCCATATTTTTCCATTAAAGGCAGTTGATGGCGGCGTGCTTGTACGTGCAGGTCAGACCGAAGGGTCTGTAGATTTAGCGCAATTAGCGGGTTTGAAATCTGCGGCTGTAATCTGCGAAATTATGAACGATGACGGCACAATGGCGCGTTATGACGATTTAAAAAAGTTCTCAAAAAAACACAAATTAAAAATCGGCACAATCAGCGATTTAATTGAATATAGACGAAGAAACGAAAAATTAATAATGCGTTCAGCAGAAGCGAATCTTCCCACAGAATTTGGAGATTTTAAAATAATTATTTATAAAAATAAAATCGATAATAAAGAACATATTGCATTGGTAAAAGGCGAGATTTTTCAAAATAAGCCAATATTAGTGCGCGTGCACAGCGAATGCTTAACGGGCGATATTTTCTTTTCTAAACGCTGCGATTGCAACAACCAACTTCATTCTGCTTTACAAGCGATTCAAAAAGCAGACAGCGGAATATTGCTGTATATGCGACAGGAAGGAAGAGGTATAGGATTGGAAAATAAAATTAAAGCATATCATTTACAGGAAAAGGGTTACGATACAGTCGAAGCAAATGAAGCGCTTGGGTTTCCAGCTGATTTGAGAGATTATGGTATTGGTGCGCAAATATTATATGATTTGGGTGTTAGAAAAATTAAATTGATTACCAACAATCCTAAAAAAATTATTGGGTTGCAAGGTTATGGTTTAGAAGTAATTGAACGCGTGCCATTAGTAATTGAACCTAATCAACATAATAAAAAGTATTTAAAAACAAAAGCAAATAAATTAGGGCATTTATTTAATATAAATTAATCTAATGTCTTACTTGTCAAGCAAAGATTTCATAATTAAAATTTTCAAAATAAAAATTATTTTTGGATTATTTTTAATTATTTTTCAAAGTAAAATTAATGCCGATTTACTAGATGAACTAAATATAAAATATCGAAACAGTGGATTTGATACAACGATAATTGCAATTCAGGAATTGTTAAAAAAAAATCCAACTTCGCAACAAACAAAATCAATTTTGCAGTTTGCTGCTGACATTGCTTATTCTAATAATGCTTTTGACAGCGCATATCAATTTATCGAAAGATATGAAAGACAATTTCGTCTTGATAATTTTGATATTGCATATAAAAAACTTACAATATTATTAATTCAAAAAAAATATAATGATGCAAATTCATTAGTTGATTATATGATGAATTTTTTGCCTGTAAATTACAATACAATTTCAAGTATTGCTAATTTGCTTTTGCAAAACGGATTAATCAATAAAGCATTAGAAATTTATCAAGTTGCCAAAAATAAAATTAATAATCCGCATATTTTTATGCCGATAATAATCAATATCTATCAAGCACAGAATAATTACGACAGCATAATTATTGAATATACTAATTATTTTGCTAATTATCAAACTTATTATTATTTCGGCGAATTTAAGCAGCTGCTTTATGAAACCAAATTATTTAAAGTATTTTTAGACACTCTTGAAAAATTGCCGATTAATACTCGTCAAAATCTTCAAAGAAATCAGATAATTTTACCTATATTAGCGGATGCATATTTTTATTGCGAACGCTATGAAGACGCTGTCAATGTTTTTTTGCAATATTTCAAATTAATAAATTACAATGCTGATACTATAAAAAATATTTTTGAAAAATTTATAATTTCAGATAATAAAAAATTTGCAGCGGAATTACTATATAAAATGTTGGCTAATTTTCCAGAGTATATAGAACAGCCGACTTATACTCAAAATATTTTTAATTTATATATTTCAAACAATTCGTTTTATCTTCATTTATTGGCTGATAATATACAATTATTCAGCAAAGATATAAAATTTTTGAAAATGTTGGTTTCTGCGCTATCTGAATATCCTAATGAGTATTTTGAAAAAATTGTTGATTTAATAGTTATTAACGATTATAATTTTGTATTACAGCAAAAACTAAAATTTTATTATATTGTAAATAATTATGATTCTGCTGTTGAATGCGCGCAGCAAATAAAAATTCAAAATCTTAATGATGAATTATTATTCATCGCAGGATTAGTAAATCTCTACAAAGGCTATTTTGATGCGGCGCGCATATATCTTGAAAATATAATTTTAAATCACGGACATTCGCAATATAATTTTTATGCAATGTTTTATTATAAAATTGTCGTTTCTGAAAAAAATCAAGATACTATTAAACTTTTTGCAGAAATAAATAAAAAAAAAATAGAGGAATTAGACGATAATTTTTTTGAAAAAATAAAAGATATTGACGATATTGATATAAAAACTCTGATTTGTATTTTATTAGTAAATAAGGGCTATAAAAATTTTGACGACTTTGGGGATTTTGAAGATTTAGAAAATTCTGTATTTAAACCGGAATTAGAATATCGCAAAGCGCTGCATTATCTCAATATTGGCGAGAAATCAAAAGCGAAAAAAATATTGGAAAAAATCATTTATGATTATTCAGAAACTCTCTTTGATTTTTATTCAAAAAATTTATTAAAAACAATATTTTGATTATGAGTGATTTTGAGAAAAAAACTGAAAATTGTAAAAAATACGCTAAATTAAAAAAAATTTTTTTAGCGCTCATTTTATTTATAATTATTTCAATACCGGCGATAATACCGATATTAAAATACAATTATTATGTGACAGCAGATTATAGAATCCAAATCATTCGCGCTTGGTCGATGATTGATAGTTGGCAGAGTGCTGATTTTTTAGGGCATTGGTCGAGATTCATATATCGCGGATTCGGCTCTGCAATGTTTTTATTTTATGCGCCTTTTTATTTTTATTTATTTGCGATTTTATATTTTTGCGGCATCCAATTTTTTTACTGCTTTAAAATACTGAATATTGCGGCATTTATTTTATCCGGATATTCAATGTATTATTATATGAATAAATACACTAATTTCATCAGCGCTGTTTGCGCTGGTATTATTTTTATGTATTATCCTTATCATTTTTCAGAATTATACGGCTCTGGACAATTTGCCGAGTTTTTTATGTGGTTTCTTATACCGCCGTTATTTCATTACACATTTGAATTTTTCAAAGATTCAAATCTAAATACAAATAATAGTTTTAAATTTATTGCTGTATTTGCATTATTTGTTATTACTCATCATACTTCGATATTTATCCTATTTCCAATAATTTTAATATTTGCAATTTTTGCCGGATTTAGGAATTTTACAGCGTTTCGTGAATTTATAAAATCATTAATAATATCATTATTGATTTCAGCTTATTTTTGGATGCCGTGTTTATTAGAAAAAAAATTAACTTGGTTCGGCGCAAAACCTAATCATAATTTTAATGATTATTTTGTCGCTTTTTCTGAATTATTTAATGTAAATTTTTATAATACTGACGCTTTGCATAAACCGTATTTTATAAATTATATTGCGTTATTTTTTTCGGTTATTGCACTCATAACTTTAATTTTTAAAAAAAACAAAAATCGCAAAATTATAGTCCTTTTATTTTTGACTTTTATTTACGGGCTTTTTTTTAGTTCAAAATTATCAGTTGATATATGGACAAATATAAAATCTTTACATTATTTGGAATTTCCTTTTAGATTTATGTTTGTTGTTGCGTTCGCTACTTCCGCGCTTTCAGCGTTCGCAGTAAATCAATTAGTTATAAAAAATAATTTTACAAAATTTTTGATTGTAGTTTTTTTTTATGTTTCTTCGCTTTTTCATTTGACTAATCATTTACAAGCGCTGCCAATTGAATATTATGATTTCATAGCTCCGGAATTTTCCGAAAAATATTTTGGAAAAGACAAACTCAAATTTTTTAAATATTACTCATCAGAAGATTATTTATTTTTACCGGTAGATTTTCCATTTCAAAAATTTAATGAGCCGCTAAACAATCGCATTGAATTTTTAACAAATAACAGTACTAATAAAATCACCGAATATTTTGAATATTCTAACAGGATAATATTTTCAGCGCAACTTGACAAACCAGATACTATAATAATTAAAATTCCATATTTTCCAAATTGGCAGATTTACGATAATCGTCAAAAAGTAAATTTTACGATAGACGAAAATAAATTTTTAAATTTTAAATTAAACAGCGGTACGTATAAAATCAAAGTGAAATTCGAGCATACTGCTATTAGAAAATTCGCTATATTATTATCTATTATCGGTTTGATGATTTTATTATTAAAATTAATTTTAAAATTCAAAGCTTTGTTATGCTGAAAAAAATACTGATTGTTTTGCTACTGACTATTCCGCTATTTTTTTTAAGTTGGAATTTTAAATATTATTCTCAAAATTATAATATCGCGGACAGTGCGGTATATAATCAAGTTTTGAATTCTATAATTTTTCAAGGGGAAACAGGCAGTTCATTAGAATTAGGCGGCGAACGCAGCACTTTTAATATTCATTTCAGTCCGATATTTTTACTTCTTGCGCCTTTTAAAATTTTATGGTTTACTGATTATATATTGGAATTCATACAAATTTTGAATTTTATCTGCGGACTGATTATTTTACTTATTATTTTTAAATATGATAATTTTACTACTTTTTTTTGGCTGGCTGGATTATTGATGCTGCCGCAGGCAATAGGATTATTATTTACAAGTTTTAGAACTGTCAAACTTTGTTTTATACTTATAAGTTTTTTTTATTTTATAATTTGCTATAAAAAAAATAATAATAAAACGCGATTTTCATTAATTTTGATTATGATTTTAATTTTATCTTTGATTGAAACTAATTATTTTTTAGGCGCTGGCGTGATTTTATATTTGTTAATATTAAACTTTGATATTTCTACAATTTTCAAATTGTCAATTATACTATTACTATTTTTTGCGTTTTCTTTGATATTTTTGGATTATTCTAGACATAGAGAATTTTTGAATTTTTCAAGTTTTGATTTTTTTCAAGCGCTGAATTATTTTTTGCTAATTTTTATTGTTTTTTTAGGAATCTTCACATTTGATAAAATTTTAATTATTGCGCTGCCTTATATTTTATCTGTTTGTTATAGTAATGTCTCTAATTTTTTTAATTTTTCAAATATAGATTTTTTGCCAACTATTAATTTTTATTATGCGGTTCCGATAATTACATTGTTGTTAATTGCGCTATTAAAAAAAATCAAAACTTGTCAAATGCAGGTATTAAATAAAAAAATTTTTGTCTTGCCTATAATATTCTTTTTTTTGTCTGCGAATTACGGATTAAAAGAAAAAATTATTTTTTTTGATTTTTTAAATAATAATAATGCCATTGAATATTCCAAAATAGCGAAATTAAAAGAAAAAATACCGCGCGAAGAAAAATTATATGTTCAGTGGTTGTATGCAGATTTATTTTCTGATTATCATAATTTAAAATTTTATTCTACCACATTTAAAAACGAAAAAAAAATAGACGGCAATATTTTTTTAGATTTACAATTAGATTATCTTGATATTTCAGATAATGACGCAATAGCATTTGCAAATGAAATAAATTATATAAAAAAGTTAATTGAACAAAATGTTTATAAAATTATTTATATAGATGACCGCTATTTAATTTTAAAATCAGCAGATACTATTAATTGAAAAATTATTTTATCTCTTCGACTTTCTCGATTTTAGCGCCGATGATAATTTTTTTCGATTTTTACCGTTTTTTTGTATTCTGTTTTTTGTCTATTTTTCTTTTTACTCGTAAATATTGAAAAAAATAAAAAAAAACACTTGACAATTTTTTTTTATGAAGTAAAATCAGTTGACTTTTTTATGGGAGGATTTTATATAAAATGGCAAAAGATAAAAAAGTATTAAAGGTTACATTGGAATGTTCTGAATGTAAAAATAAGAATTATTCGACTACGCGTAATAAACAAAATACAAAGGAAAAATTGCAATTAAAAAAATATTGCAGATTTGATAGAAAGCATACACTGCATAAAGAATCGAAATAAAAAAAATGGATAGGCCAGTAACTCTAATTGGTAGAGTGGCGGTCTCCAAAACCGCAAGTTGGGGGTTCGAGTCCCTCCTGGCCTGCCATTAAAAATTCATTTCAATAAAAAATGGAGATAACAAAATGGGAATGAATGCAAAAGAAAATTGGGAATGGTTGAAAAAATTTTTAAAAGAAGTGTGGATAGAAGCCAATCCCAAAAATGGCAATGTTATTTGGCCAGATAAAAAACAAATAGGTGCGACTACTATTGCGGTTGTAATTGCAATTATATTAGTATCTATTTATGTTGGAATATTAGATTATATATTTGCATTTATAGTTAAAAAGGTGATTTAATAATGGCGATAGATTTGAAAACAATAGAAAATTTTTCAAATGTAAGGTTTGATGAAATCGACGAACTTTGTAAAAAAGATTGGTATGTATTGCATACATATACTGGTCTTGAAAATAAAGTTCGCGATAGCATAATTTCTATGGTGGTGCAAAAAAAATATGATAATCTTGTCAAAAAAGTGTTTGTTCCAATTGAAAATGTATTAGAAATCAAACGCGGTGGCGAGAAGAAGCAAGTTGCAAAAAAAATTTTTCAAGGGTATTTATTATTGCAGATTGATGAAATAACAGAAGATTTAATTGCGGATATAAAAAGCGTATACGGTGTTACAGATTTTGTTACAATAGGAATGAATGATAAAGAAGAAAAGAGCAAACCTCTACCGTTGTTGAAAAATGAAGTTAGAAATTTATTAGAAAAGGCGGTATCATCTCCTACTAAACCGCGAATGGTATATGAAGTTGGTGATGCAGTGTCAATAATGAGCGGTCCGTTTGTTGAGTTTGTGGGAATAGTAGATGAAGTAGATATAGATAAAGGTAAATTAAAGATAATGGTAGATATATTTGGTCGTAAGACATCAGTAGAATTGAATTTTGATCAAGTAGAAAAACAAGTAGGAAAATAAAAATAAATAAAAAATAATATAAATGGGGGTAATGTACCTTGGCAAAGAAAAAAGTAACAGCGATAGTAAAATTACAATGTCCAGCTGGCGGCGCAACGCCGGCGCCTCCGGTCGGTCCGTCATTAGGGCAGCACGGAGTAAATATAATGGAATTTTGTAAGCAGTTTAATGCTCGCACGCAGAAGATGGAAAAGGGGTTGACTATTCCTGTAATATTAACAGTATATCAGGACAAGAGTTTTGATTTTGTATTAAAGACACCGCCTGCAAGCGTATTGATTAAAAAGGCATTGAAAATAGAATCTGGTTCATCTACGCCGAATAAAGTAAAAGTAGGCAAATTGACAAAAGCGCAATTAAAAGAAATAGCTGCGATGAAAATGCCAGATTTGAATGCAAAGGACATAGACGGCGCGATGAAGATAGTTGCGGGCACTGCGCGGAATATGGGAGTAGATGTAGAATAATAAGAAAAAAATTATACACTTAGGAGAGTGGAATATAATGAAAAAAAGAAGTAAGCGTTACAAAGAGTTATTAAAAAGTTATGAAATTAAGGCATTATATTCGCTTGACAAAGCCGTTGATATTGTTAAGAAATTAGCGAATGCTAAATATAATGAAACAATAAATTTAACGGCTAGACTAAGTGTTGACCCTAAAAAATCTGAAGAACAGATTCGCACAATGATGGTGCTGCCGAAAGGCACAGGCAAAAAGATTCGCGTATTGGTATTAGCGACAGGCGACAAAGTGAAAGAAGCGCTTGATGCGGGCGCGGAATACGCAGGCGCGGAAGAGTTAGTGGAAAAAATACAGGGTGGTTGGTTAGATTTTGACGCTGTGATAGCTACGCCTGATGCGATGAAGTTTACTGGAAAATTAGGGAAAATACTTGGTCCACGCGGAATGATGCCGAATCCGAAGTTAGGCACTGTTACTTTTAATATTAAAGAAGCAGTGGAAAAAATGAAGGCAGGACAGGTTGAATTAAAGACCGATAAGTTTGGTGTTGTGAGAACCGTTATCGGCAAAGCCGACTTTGAGAGTGGTAGCCTCAAAGAGAATTTAGCGGCTGTTTTCAAGACATTAGTTAAAGTTAAACCTGCGCATATAGGGACAAAGACATCCTATATTAAAACATTAGTTATACATCCGACGCACGGTCCAGCCGTAGCGATTGATGTTAATGATGCATGGGTTCAATTAATCGGCTGATGCTGAAAACTATAAAAAATGTCTGGGCGATTATAAATATTATTTTTAAAGAAGCGAAGAGAACGGGGTGCAACCAAAATGGTTAATCAAAAAAAAGCAGAAAAAGTAAAGGCGTTAAAAGAGTTAGTAAATTTTCAAGATTGTTTGTTAATTGCAAATTTCAATGGTTTAAGCGCAGCGGCAATTACCGAACTTCGCAAAAAAATACGCGAGACATCAGGTCAGATGTTTGTAGCGAAAAACACGCTGATGGACATAGCGGTGACAGATACTAAACATGAAGGCATAAAGCCGTATTTAGTTAAAGAATCAGCGTTTATAATAGCAGGCAAAGATGCTGCGGCTACTGCAAAGGCGCTGTATGATTTTTCTAATGAAAATCAGCAATTAACGATAAAAGGCGGGGTATTGAACGGCAAGTTATTAACAAAAGAACAAGTAATAGAATTAGCGAAGATGCCGCCGCGTGAAGTAATGATTGCAATGCTATTAGGCACAATGAATGCGCCAATCGCAGGTTTTGCAAATGTATTAGCAGGCACGATCAGAAAATTTATGTATGCCTTGAATGCAATTAAAGAGCAAAAAGAACAGGCATAATATTTAAATAATGATTTTTATATTTTTTAGAAATATATTTTTTTAAGGAAGGTGTATTAAAATGTCATTAACAAAAGAAGATATTATAAAGGCAATAGAAACAATGACAGTATTAGAATTATCAGAATTAGTAAAAGCGCTTGAAGAAAAATTTGGCGTCAGCGCAGCAGCTCCGATGGCTGTAGCGGCAGCGCCAGCAGCAGGCGGCGCGCCAGCTGCGGCAGTAGAAGAAAAGACAGAATTTGATGTTATTTTAGTTGATGGCGGCGCTCAAAAAATTAATGTAATTAAAGAAATAAGAGCAATAACTGGATTAGGATTAAAAGAAGCAAAAGATTTAGTAGAAGGTGCTCCTAAAACAGTAAAAGAAGGCGCGTCAAAAGAAGAAGCTGAACAAATCAAAAAGAAATTGACAGATGCTGGCGCAAAAGTAGAAGTAAAATAACTAAAAAAATTTTTGAAGTTAAAATTAAACAATAGATAATCCTAAAAAAAATCACATAATAAAAGGTAGATTATTTTAGGATTATCTATTTTTTTTAATGACAATAGGTAAAATCATCAACTCAAATAAAAAGAAAAATTATTCATACATTTAAACGTTTTTTATGAGAAAAAGACGTTTATCATACCGGGAGGTATAAAAAAAATTATGAAAAAAACAAATGTAATAAATTTTTCAAAAATCAAAGAGCAAATAAGGATACCTGATTTATTGGAAATTCAAAAAAAATCATACGAATGGTTTTTGCAGTCAGAAATAGATAATCCGCAAAAACGCAGAAAACAGGGATTGGAAGAAATATTTCAAGAATTTTTTCCGATAAAATTAAATGTATCGAATCGTAAAATTGTTTTAGATTATAATGGCTATGAATTAAGGGCACCGCAGTATGATGAACAGGAGTGCATAGATAGAGACGCGACCTACGCTGTATCGATTTTTATAAATGTTAGATTAATAAATTATGATGAAGAAGGAAATATAGAAAAAATAATTCAAGATAAAGTATATGTTTGTGATTTACCGTTTATGACGACGCGCGGGACATTTATATTTAATGGCGCAGAGCGCGCAATAGTAAGTCAATTTCATAGATCACCCGGTATATTTTTTGAATATGACGAGAAAAAAGATGTTATAGTTGGCAAGATAATTCCATATCATGGAACTTGGCTTCAATTTGAACTTGATTCTAAAAATGTATTATCAGTTAGACCTGATAAAAAGAGGAAAATCCCTATTTCAATGTTTTTGCGAGCATTAGGTTTATCAAGCACTACTGAGATATTAGATAAATTTTATAAAAGCAAAGAAGAACCTGTAACTGAAAAAATAGAAAATGCAATAGCATTTGAGGATGTTATTTATGATGAGACTGGTGAATATATTTGCGAAGCAGGTTCGTTAATAACATTACAAATAATAGATTTATTGAAAAAAGCCGGAAAAAATAAAATAAAGGTATTAGATACAAATGATGCTGATTTTACATCTTATATACTGAATACTTTAAAATTGGATACGACTACTAATTCAGAAGAAGCGTATCATAAATTAATTTCATTATTAAGAGGCAGCAATACCAAATTGCCTGTTGATAAAGCGCGTGAATATATAAATAGTATTTACTTTGATACAAAACGCTATGATTTAAGCGAAACTGGCAGATACAAGATAAATCAAAAATTTAAAGAAAACAAGCCGTTAACTAACCGCAATCTAACAATAGATGATATTGTGAATTTATTGAAATATATGATTGGGTTAAAAGAAAATCGCGAAGGTTATGAGTTTGACGATATAGACCATTTAGGGAATCGTCGCGTTCGTTGTGTTGGAGAATTATTAAGGAATGAAATAAAAAAAGGAATGATGACATTAGAAAAATCTATATACGATAGAATGTCTGCGCCAAGCAATGATAATATAGATGATATAACTCCGCGAACATTGATAAATGTCAAGCCGATTACTTCAAAAATAAAAGAATTTTTTGGGACATCGCAGCTTTCGCAATTTATGGATCAAACCAATCCGGTATCGGAATTGACGCATAAGCGTAGAGTAAGCGCATTAGGTCCAGGCGGATTATCAAGAGATTGCGCGGGTTTTGAAGTGCGCGATATTCATCATACGCATTATGGTCGCGTATGTCCGATAGAAACGCCAGAAGGTCCGAATATCGGGCTAATAGTATCATTAAGCACATATGCAAGAATAAACGATTTAGGGTTTATTGAAACTCCGTATTTAAGAGTAGAAAACGGCGTAGTTACAAATGAAGTAGTTTATTTAGACGCATTAGAAGAAGATAAATATTATATAGCGCAAGCTAATGCTAAAATAGATGAAAAAAATAGGTTAGTAGGTCCGGAAGTAAGCGTGCGTTATAAAGATGATTTTTTAAAAGTTGTTCCTGAAAATGTTAATTATATGGATATTTCGCCAAAACAATTAGTAAGTTCGACTACCGCGTTAATACCGTTTCTTGAACACGATGATGCCAATCGCGCGTTGATGGGCTCTAATATGCAGCGTCAAGCGGTGCCGTTAATGTTTCCTAAAGCGCCATTAGTTGGGACTGGTATGGAAGAAGTAATAGCAAAGGATTCGAGAGTAACAGTTACAGCGCGTCGTAGCGGCACAGTAGTTTATGTTAGTGCAGATCAAATATGGATAGATACGAATAAAACATATAAAGAAGAGACGATAGATAGCGAGACAGGCGAAATTTATAAAGCCGGCGAGAAGATAATAGACAAATACAAATTATTAAAATATAAAAGGTCGAATCAATGCACTTGTATAAATCAGAAACCGATAGTTAGAATCGGCGAAAAAGTGAATGCGGGCGATGTTATAGCTGATGGTCCAGCTACGGAAAATGGCGAATTAGCATTAGGTTCGAATGTATTAGTTGCATTTATGCCCTGGGAAGGCTTGAATTTTGAAGATGCTGTTTTAATAAGCGATCGTCTTGTCAGAGAAGATACATACACATCTTTGCATATAGAAAAATTTGAAGCGTATGCTCGCGATACTAAATTAGGAAAAGAACAGATTACTCGCGATATTCCAAATTTAAGCGAGACCGCATTAAGAAATTTAGATGATGACGGAATAATAAAGATAGGTTCAAGAGTAAAAGCTGGCGATATATTAGTAGGTAAAGTAACGCCTAAAAATACGCCGGAATCATCGCCGGAACAAAAATTATTACAATCGATATTTGGTGAAAAAGCGCGAGATGTTCGCGATACTTCGTTGAAATTGAAGCACGGCAATGAAGGGATAGTCATAGATGTTAAAATATATTCGCGTGAAAATAGAGATGAATTGCCGGCAGGCGTAGAAAAATTAGTAAAAGTTTATATTGCAACTAAACGCAAAATGAAAGAAGGCGATAAAGTAGCAGGGCGTCACGGAAACAAAGGTGTTATTTCAAGAGTGCTGCCAGTAGAAGATATGCCGTATTTAGAAAATGGCCAACCAGTAGATATAGTATTGAATCCATTAGGTGTTCCATCTCGTATGAATATAGGTCAGATTTTTGAAACGCATTTAGGTTGGGTCGCAGAAAAAATGAATGTGAAATTCAGAACGCCAGTTTTTGATGGTGCGAGCGAAGAAGAAATCAGAGAATATTTAAAGAAAGTCGGAATACCGGAAAGTGGAAAAGTGACATTATATGATGGCAGAACAGGCGAAAAAGTAAAAAATTCAGTGACAGTCGGTCAAATATATATGATGAAATTAAATCATTTGGCTGATGAGAAGATACATGCGCGTTCGATTGGCCCGTATTCGTTAGTTACGCAACAGCCGCTTGGCGGTAAAGCGCAATTCGGTGGTCAGCGTTTAGGTGAAATGGAAGTCTGGGCATTAGAAGCATACGGCGCGGCATATACATTGCGTGAAATGTTGACAGTTAAAAGCGATGATATATTTGAAAGGTCTAAGATTTATGAATCAATAGTTAAAGGATTGGAGACAATTCCGTCCGGGATCCCCGAATCGTTTAATGTATTAATCCATGAATTAGAGGGGCTATGTTTGAGAATAGAAGTAATGGATAAAGAAGGCAAGCAAATAGATTTGAAAAAATTGTCAGAAGAACGATTAGAACAATTTCATAAAACTATGCCTGAAAGATTATCATTAGAGCAATTGAAATCTATGTCGTCAACGGAAGAAGATGTTTCAGACGTATTGAAGAAAATAGATAGGGCAAAAACAAACGAGTTAGAAGAAGTATATAATGAAGAGGTAGAAAGTATAGATGAAGAGGAATTTGAATCGTCAAAAGCAAGCGGTCGCGGCAGGAAACGGAAATCTAAATAAAAAACTAATAAGTTATTTTGAAAAATAAAAAAATCCTTAATATTAAAAAGGAGCAGTTAATTATGGAAGAAAGATTAAAAGAATTTGCAAGTATAAAAATAGGTTTGGCATCGCCTGATTATATAAAAGAACGGTCTAATGGTATAGTTACAAAACCTGAAACGATTAATTATAGAACATTAAAACCTGAGCCGCAGAGCTTATTCTGCGAACGAATTTTCGGACCTATTAAAGACTGGGAATGTTCTTGCGGAAATTATAAAAGTATGCGATATAAAGGAGTAGTATGCGATAGATGCAAGGTAGAAGTTACGCATTCGAAAGTTCGCAGAGAACGAATGGGACATATAGCATTAGTTGCGCCTGTTTCACATATTTGGTTTTTTAAAGGCACGCCATCAGTAATGGCTATGCTTCTTGACATAAAAGTAAAAGATTTAGAAAAAGTTTTATATTATCAAAGTTATATAGTGACATTTGTTAGCGGCACTGCCGAAGCAGAATTGCATATTAAGGATTTATTGACAGAAGATAAAGTGCGTGAATATCGTGAAAAATATGGTAAACAATTTAAAGCAATGATGGGCGCTGAAGCGATAAAAGAATTATTAAAAGAAATAAAAATAAAAGAATTGCGTCAGGAAATAAGAAATGAAATACAAACAACAAAATCACAACAGCGCAAAAAAACATTATTGAGAAGATTGGAGATAGTCAACGCATTTGCTGAATCCGATAATTTACCAGAATGGATGATATTAGATTACATTCCAGTAATACCGCCTGAATTAAGACCGATGGTGCAGTTAGAAGGCGGAAGATTTGCGACATCAGATATTAATGATTTATATCGCAGAATAATAAATCGTAATACGCGATTAAGTAGATTTATAGAAGTAAACGCGCCGGAAATTATAATACGCAATGAAAAAAGAATGCTTCAAGAAGCGGTAGATGCGTTATTTGATAATGGCCGTCACGGCAGAGTAGTGCGCGGGTCAAATAACAGACCGCTAAAATCATTAAGCGAATTAATCAGAGGAAAACAAGGCCGTTTCAGACAAAATTTATTAGGAAAACGCGTTGATTATTCTGGTAGATCAGTTATAGTTATTGGTCCGTAATTAAAAATGAATCAATGTGGTCTTCCAAAATTAATGGCTTTAGAGTTATTTAAACCTTTCATAATGAACAAACTTCTTGAAAAAGGTATAGTTCAAAATATTAAAAGCGCAAAAAAAATGGTTGAAAATCAAGATGATAAAGTATGGGAAGTATTAGAAGAAGTTACGAAAAATCATCCGGTTTTATTAAACCGCGCACCAACATTACACAGATTAGGAATACAAGCGTTTATGCCTGTATTAGTAGAAGGTAAGGCTATAAGATTGCATCCATTAGTATGTGTTGCGTTTAATGCAGATTTTGACGGCGATCAAATGGCAGTGCATGTGCCTTTATCTAAAATTGCGCAAGCAGAAGCAAAATATTTGATGTTGTCAACTAATAATATATTATCGCCTGCAAACGGTAAGCCGATAGTAACTCCAACTCAGGATATTATATTGGGTCTGTATTGTTTGTCTCGCGAGCCATTAGAAAAAACAACTGATGATAAGAAATTGCCAAAATATTCATCAAGCGCCGAAGTTATATTAGCATACGATAATAAAAAAGTGGATATTACAACGCCGATATTATTCAAGCCGAAAAGAAGCGAAAAATATATAAAAACAACAGTGGGTAGAGTTTTTATAAATGAAGAAATGCCAGAAGAACTCGAATTTATAAATGAAGTAATTAGCAAGAAAAATTTAAGTAAAATAATTTTTGATATTTTTAAGAAATACGGCGCATATATTACGATACAAATGTTGGATAATATAAAGAGGTTGGGATATCATTATTCAACATTAATGGGAATCACAATTGGTTTAGGCGATTTAGTAGAAATTCCTAAAAAATCAGAAATAATAAATCGAGCGAGCGAATTAGAAGAAAAAGCGCGCAGACAATTTTATAACGGTCAGATTACTGAACAAGAGCGATATAATAAAATTGTAAGTATTTGGTCAGAAGCGGTAGAGCAAGTTAAAAAAGTAGTTATGGACCATTTGAAAAAAGTAGATGACGGTAATAATTCATTGTATTTAATGGCAGATTCAGGAGCGCGCGGGTCAGTTGACCAAATAAGACAATTAGCGGGTATGCGCGGATTAATGGCTAAACCTTCTGGTAAGATTATAGAATTGCCGATAAAAGCTAGTTTTAAAGACGGGCTAACAGTTTTGGAATATTTTATTTCAACTAATGGCGCTCGTAAAGGTTTGGCTGATACAGCTTTAAAAACAGCGAATGCTGGATATCTAACAAGAAGATTAGTAGATGTAGCGCAAGATGTGGTTATAAGAATCAAAGATTGCGGAACAATTAATGGAATAACAGTTACTGCTTTAAAGTCAACAGAAGGCGAAAAGGTATTAGAAACTTTGAAGCAGCGTATAGTAGGCAGAGTGAGTTTAGAAACTATTGTTCATCCAGGAACGGGCGAAGTATTAGTTGAAGCGAATCAATTAATAACAGATGAAATAGCGGAAGCAATAGAAAGCGCAAGTATTGAAAGAGTGGATATTCGTTCAGTTTTGACTTGTGAAGCAGAAGACGGTATATGCGCATTGTGTTATGGTCAAAATTTGGCGTTAGGGAAAATGGCAGAAGTCGGCGAAGCTGTAGGAGTAATGGCGGCGCAGTCAATAGGCGAGCCGGGTACGCAGTTGACGATGAGAACATTCCATTTAGGCGGAGTAGCGGCAGGCGGCGGTGTAAATGATATAAAATTAAGTTATCCAGTTATTGTTGAAGAAATGCCAAAACATATTATATATAAAGAAAAAGAAATAATAGTATATCGCGATGATGTGTTGCCAGTTCGCAAGATAATAACGAGAATCCCGTTAGAGAAAGATGTAAAACCAGTTCAAGCGGATGGCATGTGGGTTAACAAAGGTGAAGAGATAGCGCAAAATAAAGATAAATCTGTAATGTTAAAAACGCCGGCTACAGGGATAATACGCTATAACAAAGAAAAAAATGAAATTTTAATAATAGGCGAAGACCATAGAGTATCGCTGCCTATCGGCGCTAAATTGAAAGTAAAGGTTGGCGATATATTAGACGCTAACACTTTGATAGCTGAAACAGATCCGTTTAACGAACCGATTTTAGCGGAAATTGACGGTAGAATAAAATATCAAGATGTCGTATTGGGCAGAACAATGCGAGAAGAACACGATATATCTGGTTTATTGATAAAGAAAATTGTAGAAGATAAAGAAAAACTTTTGCAGCCTGCGATATTAATTGAAACCAAGAAAAATGGCGAAGTAATACAAATTGATTTACCTTATGATTCGTATTTAATGGTTGATGACGGTGAGAAAGTTGTAGCTGGTCAGATAATTGCAAAAATACCTACAGAAGCAAGTAAAACAAAAGATATTACAGGCGGTTTGCCGCGCGTTGAAGAATTAGTTGAAGCGCGTATAAAAAAATCCGGTAGAGCGGTAATAAGCGAAATAGAAGGGCAAGTAGATTTACCGGAACGTAAAAAAGGATCATTAACGCGTAAGATAATAGTAACCAACCCGAACGGTACATTCAAAGAATATGAAGTGCCTGTTGGTCGTCATTTAAAAGTGCATAAAGGCGATTTTGTAAAAGCCGGCGATAAATTGATTGATGGTCAAGTTAATCCGCATGATATACTTAATGTAAAAGGTGAAAAGGAATTAGCGACATTTTTGATTCGTGAAATACAGGAAATATATTGTAGTCAGAATGTTGAGATAAATGATAAGCATTTTGAAATAATTATTAGACAGATGTTGAGAAAATTTGAAATTACAGAAATTGGCGATACAAATTTCTTATTAAAAGAAAAGGTCAGCAAACAAGCGTTTAATAAAGAAAACGAACGAGTAATAAAGGCGGGCGGCAAACCGGCGAAGGTTAGACCTGTGTTGCTTGGCATTACTCGCGCGTCATTAGAAACAGAAAGTTTTATTTCAGCTGCGTCATTCCAAGAAACCAGACAGGTATTGACTACAGCTGCAATTGGCGGAATGGTTGATAATTTGCGCGGGTTGAAGGAAAATGTAATAATAGGGCATTTGATAACTTGCGGAACAGGTTTGAGAAGTTATAAAAATGAGAAAATCACAGATGATGAAATAATAGAGAAGATTGATAAAAATTTAGTGCAGGTACAGTAAAAATGCATTTTAATTATTTGAAAATTAAGGAAATGAAAAGAAAAAAATAAAAAAAATTGACATTTTTTTTGTTATAAATATAATTGTTAATCTAATTTTTTTAGGGGGTTGTGGAAATTGCCAACGATAAATCAGTTATTGAAAAAAGGAAGAAAGGATAAAGTAAAAAGAAAATTGTCAAAAGCATTAAAGGAATGTCCGCAGCGGCGCGGCGTATGTTTGAGAGTATATACGACTACGCCGAAGAAACCGAATTCGGCATTGAGAAAAGTGGCAAGAGTTAGGTTGACAAGCGGAGTTGAAGTGATTGCTTATATTCCTGGCGAAGGTCACAGTTTGCAGGAGCATTCAGTTGTATTAGTGAGAGGCGGAAGAGTAAAGGATTTACCGGGTGTTCGTTATCATATAGTTCGCGGAGCTCTTGACGCAACTGGTGTAGAAAAGCGAAAAAAAGGTCGTTCAAAATACGGCACAAAGAGACCTAAAAAAAGTTAAAAAATTTGGAATGGGAGAAAAGATAAATGTCTCGCAGAGCAAGTAAAAAAGAAAAACAAAATCAGAAGAAACTAATAGGCGATTCAAAATACAATAGTTTATTAATCGCGAAATTTATAAATAATATGATGAAACAAGGGAAAAAAAGCACAGCGGAAAAAGTAGTGTATAAAGCATTTGATATAATAAGAGAAAAGACAAACGAAAATCCAGTAGAGATTTTTGAAAAAGCGTTCGATAATATAAGACCAACGGTTGAAGTGCGTTCGCGCAGAGTGGGTGGCGCAACTTATCAAGTGCCGGTTGAAATTAGACCGGAACGCAAACAAGCATTGGTATTTAGATGGCTTAGAGAATATGCATTAGCGCGTAAAGAAAAGAGTGCAGCTGCAAAATTAGCAGGCGAGATTTTAGATGCCTATAATAATACAGGCGCTTGTATAAAGAAAAAGAACGATGTATTTAAGATGGCAGAAGCTAATAAAGCGTTTGCGCATTATAAATGGTAAACTGAATTTTATTTTTGGATAGAAAGTAGTCCTCTGGAGAAGAACAAGGTTATTGAAATTGAATGTGATTTAAAATAAAAAATAAGTTTAAAAAGAGGATGAAATGCAAGAATCCGATATTCGAAAATTTAGAAATATAGGTATCATAGCCCATATAGACGCTGGTAAGACCACTACTACTGAGCGGATTTTGTTTTATACTGGTAAGACATATAAGATCGGCGAAGTAGATGACGGTTCGGCTACGATGGACTGGATGGTTCAGGAGCAAGAGCGCGGGATAACGATAACATCAGCGGCTACGACTTGTTATTGGAAAGACCATCGGATAAATATAATAGATACGCCGGGACATATAGATTTTACTGTTGAAGTTGAGCGGTCGCTTCGAGTATTAGATGGCGCGATTATCATTTTTTGCGGTGTCGGCGGAGTAGAACCGCAATCTGAAACAGTATGGCATCAAGCTGATAGATACAAAATTCCGCGTATAGCGTATATCAATAAACTTGACAGATTAGGCGCGGATTTTGAACGAGTAGTAAAAATGATAAAAAATCGTTTAAAATCAAAACCGGTAGTAATAAATTTTCCGATTGGTTGCGAAAATAATTTTAAAGGCGTAATTGATGTTATAAAGCAAAAAGCGTATTATTGGGATCAGACATTTTTGGGTGTTGATATTACAGAATTAGAGATACCTGCTGCTTATAAAGAGGTTGCCGCTGCAAAAAAGTCAGAATTAATCGAAGTATTAAGCGATTATGATGACGAGATAATGTCGAGTTATTTGGAAGGTTTAGAAATAAGCGAAGAAAAAATAAAAAGCGTATTGAGAAAAGCGACATTATCAAACAGCATAGTTCCTGTATTATGCGGGTCATCGCTTAAAAATACAGGCGTGCAGTTTTTATTAGATGCGGTGCTTGATTATTTGCCGTCTCCGCTGGATATAGAATATATTACTGGTCATAATGTAGAAAATCAGGAGATATTAGTTAAAAGACGCACATTGCCGAGCGAGCCGTTTACCGGCTTGATATTTAAAATAGTAAATGATTCATTTTTTGGAAAACTTGCTTATTGCAGAGTATATTCTGGAAAATTAGCAACCGGTTCGCAAGTAGTAAATGTCAATCAAAACAAGAAAATAAAAATAAGTAAAATATTATTAATGCATGCGAACAAACGCGAAGAAATAAAGGAGTGTATTGCTGGCGAAATAGTGGCATTAATAATAAACACGAAAATATTTACAGGTGAGACATTGACAGCGTCCGGCGCTGAAATTTTATTGGAAAAAATGAGTTTTCCTGAAACAGTTGTGGCATTAGCGGTTGAAGCCAAAACAGTAGCGGACTGCGACAAATTAATAGCAGCGCTTGAAAAATT
>JAKPEO010000129.1 GCA_029551925.1 bacterium | reverse complement strand
ATTTATTTTTTTATATTTTTCAATAAAAAAATTATTGCCGGCAATCATATTAATTTTATTATTTAATAAATCATTTAAATTCTTCAAACCGCCTGTATGGTCATAATGATTGTGACTTAATATTATAAATTCTATTTTATTAAGATCTATTCCGAGTTCTTTAGAGTTTTCAATCAGTAGTCCGCTTGCGCCAGTATCAAACAAAATTTTATGAGTATCCTCAATATACGCAGAAAAACCGTGTTCTGCCTGTAAGTTATTTTTTTTGGAAATATTATCAACTAAAATTGTAATTTTCATTATGCACCATAAAATTTAAGACTGTGCTTTATTTTTCAATTTCAAACAACAATTTTCTGGTCAACGCTATCTGACTAATTTTAATGCTGTTACCAATTTAGCACTTGAATTATTCAACCTATTTTTCAGTTCAGGGTATAACTCAAGCATATCATTATTACTTCTTTTTTTTATTTCTTTACACGGAGCGGCGCATTTTGAATATTTGAAAATTATATGCTCAATTTGTTCGGCAATCAACGGCGGCACTAACTGTATACCGCGTTTAATCAGCATTTGCCTTGATTCATCAAGAATTTTTTTTTGTGTTAGTTTGTCACAGTTGGTCATTCGTGCTATTTTCAACGTCTGCTTTATAAAACAGGAATAACAATCAAAATAAGTTTTCATAAATTCATTCCCTGTCCATATTTGCGTATTACATTATGCATACACATAAAACCCTTGTCAGCGCAAGATTCTTTAGCGCCTTCACAGCACAACCCCCGGGTCGTTTCAAGAATGCTAATAATTGCCTTTTCTATTTCACTTAGTTTTCTATTTTTTAAAAATAAAAATCCGGCAGCTAACGCTGGCGACGCTTTTTCGCTTAATCCGCATAAATGCGATAAAAGCCCGCTTTGCTGTTTTAAATATATCTGCATCAGCAAAGTAAAAACAAACGCCGGCAGGACATTTCTGCCGAATTGCTTATATAATTTATAAAAGGGCAAACTTAAGAAAATACCTTGATTACCAGAACCGGTAAATGTGCATATTGAAAGAAAAGCGCCAGACATACGCTGCTCTATTAGTTGAGCTACTGCCTCGCTCACATCAAAAATTTTTAATTTATCATATAAACTACCATTAGTATTCAAGATTGATTCAGCAAATTTTTCAATTTCATTATCTCTCATTTCTGAAATGTCATATATTTCCTGAATGCCTTTCAATGTTATTTGCTTAAATGGTTTTTCCTGAAATATTATTTTGCCATTTTTCTTGAATGATATTAGATTATTATGTTTATCCTGAATTATACTCTCAAAAATAGTATCGCCAATCATCAATTCACTTTTGATATAAAACGAATTTTTGTTCAGAACTTTAAATTCAAACCAATTTCTTCTAGCTAATATTTCTTTGACATTCGCCAATTGCATTTTAGTGATTTTTGAAAAAATATTGAATTGCGGATTTTCGCTGAATATGCCCATTGCTGAAACAGCTTTCAACCCTCTAGCATTTAATCGCGGTATTCCGGCAGTATCTGCATTACGCAAAATTTCTTTGCTTGCAGTCAATCGCGCTTTTACATTCTTTATTGAAATCTTAGTTTCAGGAAAAAATTTTTTTACTAATGCAAATGAATAAGCTATTGCCGCCGGTTCAGTGCAGCCGATTACTTCAACGGTTTCACTCTTTAATAATTCAAGTATTTTGTTCATTATTTAAATATTCCCCCATCTTTTACATATTTACAATTTTCAAATTTTTTATAAGGATTATTGTTCATTTTTTTCCTAAAAATCTTTTATTAAAATAATAAAACTAAAATAAAATCGGTTGATTATTAAATATTTCAAAACCGATAAGCGGCTACTTATAACCGATAACTTATTTGCGGTGTTATTGCGCAAAAAATTCATTTGATACTTTTTTCCAAATATCTTTTATCTGATTCGTTACTTCGTTATCTGCAAATTTAACTATTGGCATCGCATTGTTTATAGCGTTGACAAATGATTTATCAAAATTTATACTGCCGAGATATTCAAAATTATTTTCAAAACAATATTTGATAATTTCATTAGTTTTCTCTTTGTTTATATCAGCTTTGTTGACTATGACGAAAGTTTTTATTTTAAACTGTTTAGTTAATTCAGCCACTCCATTGAAATCAGAAACGCCTGAAACTGTTGGCTCTGTTACAATAGTCACAGCGTCAACATTAGATATTGATGCAATTACAGGACATCCTTTGCCTGGCGGACCGTCGATTATAATTAATTCCTGATTTTCTTTTTTTGCAATTTCTTCGGCTTTATTACGCACAATAGTAACTAATTTACCTGAATTTTCAGCGCCGGGGTTTAAGCGCGCATAAACCATTTTTCCGTATTCTGTATTTGCAATATACGATTCTCCGCTTTTTTCTTTAATAGTATAAACCGCTTTGACAACGCAGATACTTGCGCAGAATCCACACTTTTCACAATTTAAATCATCAACGTAAATTCTGGTATCTTCTGTTTTTATAGCGTCAAATCTGCATAAATGCTTACATTGAAAACATCTAACGCATTTATCCAAGTCAATTCTATAATTAAGCCCCATAATAAAATCTTCGGTTTGAATGATTTCGGGTTTTAATAATAAATGCAAATCAGGCGCGTCTACATCGCAGTCTGCAATCACGCTACTTTTATTTAAAACCGCAAACGCTGCGGTCAACGATGTTTTACCAGTGCCGCCTTTACCGTTTATAATAGTTATCTTTTTCATAATAAATTGTCTAATAATTCGCAAAATATTCTTCGGTATTTAAAATTGTTAACCAGTATCTCGCCATTTGAATACATTCGCGCAATATTTTCATCATACGGAATTCTAGCTATAATATCCATATTTTCATTTTTACAGTATTCATCAATAATATTATTTTGATTATCATATTTATTTATAACTATGAAAAATTCTTTTTTTAATTTTCGCAATAGTTCAACTGCTAATTTCAAGTCATATAACCCAAATGGCGTAGGTTCTGTTACAAGAACGCATTTATCAGCGTTTATAACGCTTTGCACAACCGGGCAGGAAGTCCCGGGCGGCGCGTCAATTATTGATAATTCATTGTTCGGCATATCATTGAATATTTTTTTTATAATAACCGGCGAAAGAATCTCACCAGTCAGCAGTCTGCCGGATACTAAATTCAAATTATTCAGTTCGCCAGCGCTTATATTTTTACCTATGCTTATCTCTCCTATTTTTTTTGACTTTTCATTTATACATTTTTGCGGACAAAGTTCTACACACGCGCCGCAGCTATGGCACATATTAGGAAAAAATAATATTTTCTTCAACTTTTTAAAATATACTAATGCGTGAAAATTACAAATTTCCGCGCATTTCCCGCATTTTATGCAATTAGTTTCATTTATATCCGGCAGCATTACTGTTATATCCGCAACAGATTTGATTTCTGTTTTAATAAATAATTCATCGTTCGGCGCTTCAACATCGCAGTCGTATAAGCTGACTTTATCTATTTTTTTTTCTGCGGCAAGTAAAGCAAGATTAACTGCAACTGTAGTTTTACCTGTGCCGCCCTTACCGCTTGCTATAGTTATCTTCATTTTATCACTACTATTGTATCTTGAAAAATTGTTTTTTTTCTTGATATTTCCTTATACTTTTCAGATAAATATTTTTTTATATCTTCAATATAAACAGAATTAACTGAATGTGTTTTCCCTTCAGATTTATGAATTCTATCAATAACTTCAAATCCTTTTTTAGTAAAATCACTTATTATAAGTTTTCCGCCTTTGTTTAAAACACGGAGCATTTCATCAATACATTTATACGGTTTTTCTAAATGATGCAGCATATTTACACTGAACACTGTATCAAATGAATTATCATCAAAATCCAAATTTTCAGAATCCATTTTTTTAAATAAAACTTGATCCTGTAAACCGTAATATTGTAAATTCAACAATGCATATTCAAGTTCTTCAGAAGAACAGTCAATACTGATAAAATTGAAATTGTATTTTGCAAGTTCTAATGTAAAATATCCTTTTCCTGCGCCAATTTCTAATATTTTTCCAATTATTGGTTCCGCGACTTTTATTATACTTTTGCGCTCCTGTATAAAATTCCAACCATAATTTTTAAATAAATTAATGCGCTCAGTATATAATTTATGGTTTTCTAATATTTTTTCTTCAAACAATCTAAACACCTGTCTTTATTTTTGCGATTATTAGTCAATACATTACGGTTTTTTAATATTTGACTAATTTCAGTTCTTTTCTTTATAGTGTCATTTAAATGATGAGCAACATCCATTCTGTCTGTTTCTGCATTCCCAACTATAATATGCGTTTCAGTTTTCATTTTATATTATCCTTATTAGTAATAAATAATAAAAAAATGTAAGCGATTGACTTTTTTTATATATTTTAATAATATACAATTTAATGGGGCGATTAGACCCGGAGAAAATAATTGAATATAAAAAATATTCAATTGCCGTTTTCCCTTTGGGACTAACCGCCTTTAAAAAACTAAATAAAAAAACTTTAAATTCAAAAGAATTTAATTTACTGCTTTTTCAGTTTCAAGATTTTCCAGCCGCTTATTAATTGATTCTAAAGACTGTTTTAAAAACTCCGCTTTCTTTTTCAGATAATTTTTTTCAGCATCAACATTCCAAGAAGGCGCTGGGTTGTCAAAATTTGGCATCATTGCAAATCTTTGCCGGCCTACACCATTAAAATGTCTGAATCCGCATCCAAAACCTGCACCTCCTCCCATCATTTGACCTATTCCAACAGGTCCTGTTCCATCACCATATGGCATTTTTTTCACCTCCTTTTTTAAAAGATATTTTTAATAACAAATTTATAGTATATAAAAATTTCCTTACATTTTTTTCATTCATTTTAATTCGTTTCTTCATTTTTTTTTGCACAGTTGGAACAAACTCCCTGAAATTGAATTATATGATTTAATATTTTAAAGTTATGTTTTTCTGATAATTCCTTTTCAACTTTTTTAAGCAACTGTATTTCTTCGTCTATAAAATCATTATAATTGATTATTAAACCGCACTTACAACAAACCAAATGATGATGATGATCTTTACTGTTTGTTTCAAAAGCTAATTCATATCTTGATTTGCCGTCGCCAATATCAAATTTATTTAGAATACCGTTTTGAACCATAAGTTCAAGAGTTCTATAAACTGTAGTTAATCCAATATCATGTGATTTGTTTTTTAATGCAAAATAAATATCTTCTACGGTTAAATGCTTACAATTTTTTGAAAGATGTTCTAAAATTATTTCGCGCGGTTTTGTCATTTTACAGCCGCATTTTTTAAGCATTCCCCGCCAGCCTAAATGTTTTTTGCACCCCATAATACCTCCTTAAAGAAATTGAAAATCATTTTCAATTAGTAATATACTTAAATATTTGGATTTTGTCAAGATTTATTTTTTTTGCAAAAAATATCCCGGACAGAATATACTATTTACGGAAAATAAAATTGCGGGTAATAAATCCCCAAAATATAAAGATTTAAAAAAATAATGGCTTGGGAGAATAATAAAAAAATAGTGGACTGAAAAGTCAATACAAAAAAAAATCAAACGAATTTAAAATTTTATAACTTAAAATTTTTCTGCTGAAAATATCTATAATAACAACTAAATAACAAAAACCTTGAGTTAGTATTATATATGTGATATCTGCCACCCAAACTTGATTTTGCCTTATTATTTTCAAACCGCGCCAAAGATACGGATAAATTTTATTACTTTTATTATAGATTGTTTTTCTTTTTTTAAGATAGATAGCACAAATACCCATATTTCGCATAAATAATAAAAATATATAACTAATGATTATAATTATACAAAAAAATGTGAACAACTAAAACGAGTCATTCAATTGATTCTTAATAACTTGTCAGCATTATTAAAGACGCTTGTGAATAAAACGAAAATAATTTTTTATTCTGTTTTATTTACAGCGTCGTCAATAAAGTCATAATAATAGATAATGACAATATACAAATAAAATTTTATACTCAGCAAAAATCTATTACTCCTGGTCAAATAGTAGTTGGTATATTGATGATCTTTTGATTTTTGGCGGAATAATAGAAAAATAAATACATTTAAAAATTGATTTTTTAAAAATTATTATATAAAATTGTTATTTAAAATATGAGTAAAATATTAATAATAACAACAGAATTTATAAGTTTTGAAGGGAGTCCGACTGGCGGTCGCGGCGTGCGTATTGAAAATTTAGCACAAGGTTTGACTGAACACGGGCACAGCGTAGTTTTTTCGTTTTTAGTTGATAATTATCACAAATTAAAAAACAAGCCGCCGCAGAATTTAATAGAATATTTACATAATTATTATTATGACGATATAATCGAAAAAGTAAAACCAGATATAATAATTTTCTCGCCGTGGACTTTATTGCTTGGTTTGAAAAATGAATATATAATAAATAAATATTTTATTGGCGCTGATTTAAACGGGTCATTACTTTTAGAAAACACATTTTCTAAAGAAATCGATGATTTGCCATTTACTTCTAAAAAGATAGCGGCATTAAATAAAGCAGATTTTTTTCTTTGTTCTAACGACAGACAAAAATATTATGTTATGTCGTGGTTATTTTTAAGCGGACAGTCGTTAGAAAAAGATATGATTATCATTTGTCCTCCGAGTTGTAATTTAGCTGATAATTCAAAAAGAACATATCCGCAAATTCCTGAATATATATTTGGCGGAGTGTTATGGCATTGGCAAGATTACGGTGAAAATTTAAAAATTATCGCAGAATATCTCGACAGTCAAGGCGGTATCTTAAAAATATTTTGCGATTCATTTATTTATTCTAATGAAAATAAAAAATTGGAATATTTAGATAAATATAAATCTGTTAGACAATATGGATTAATTGCATACGATGAATTAATGAAACATTACCAAACCGCATCAGTAGCAGTAGAATTATATATACTTAATACTGAAAGATTGTTAGCAACTACTACTCGAACAGCCGCGTATTTTGCAAATGCTTTACCTGTAATATATACAGAACAAATGTATTTTGCCGCTATTATCAAAGACTATGACGCTGGGTGGGTGATAGATTCAAAAAATAAAAATGCGCTTTTGCGCGTGCTTGAAGAAATTAATGCTAATCCTCAAATTTGCGCGATAAAAGGCAAAAATGCGCAAAATATAATTTTAGAAAAATTAAATAATAAAATAGCGACGCAAAGTTTATCTGTATATTGTAATAATCCCTTTAAAACTAAAAAGACAAAAAATTATTTTATTTTTTCTGCTGATACAATTTACAATCAATCAGAAATAATTTTAAAATTTCAAAAAAAAGCAGAAATCGAAAAATCAAAATATCAAGAAGAACTAAAATTGCGAGACGAATTAATAAAACAAAAAGAAACAGAAATTAATTTTTTAAATGCAGATTTGACAAGAATAAAATCGCGTATAGTTTTCAAATTGCTTTTAAAAATAAAAAAAATATTAAATTTCGTATTTGGTAAATTTTAGCGTAAAAATTATTTAACTAAAAATTTTGAAATAAAGAACCCATCAATTATATCTTTCTGCGGAATGAATAATAAACCGTTGTCAGTCAATTGATATTTTATCGGCAAATTAAAATTATTTTTTAAATCAATAGAAATAGGTAATAATTCAATATTTTTATGATTTTGTTTTAATTTTTCTATTATTTCAAAGGTTTCTTTATAGGTAATTGAGCATACTGAATATACAAAAATCGTATTGGGTGGGGATAGTTTTATTTGTTTGGACAGCAACATATATTGCGTTTTTGAAAGTTCATCTATATCATTTTGGTTTTTAAACATCAGCATTTCTGGATATCTGCTGATTATACCTGTGCCAGTGCAAGGCGCGTCAACATAAAACAAATATTTTTTTTTTGAATGTTTTAAATCAAAAATATGAGTAAGCGCATCTGATTGTATTATTTGTATATTATTCAATATTTTTTTATCTGATATCAAGTTAGTAATATTTTCTTTTGTTATTTTTAAACGAGTAGCATCAATATCGCAAAGAACAATTTTTTTATTTTTGTTTTTAAGTAGATTTATAATAGAAATAGTTTTTAAGCCGGGCGCAGCACAAAAATCAATCATTACTTCTAATTTTTCTAATTCATCAGCAATAATTTGCGAGCAGATGAAAGATGATAAATCTTGAATATATGCCTGATTATTTTTTATTAGTTCTATGGCATTTATATTTTTTGATAATTTCGTAATTTTTATTGGAAAGCCAATAGATTTACTTATTTCTAAAAATTCAATATTATCTTGTGTAAGCGATTTTTTAAAGTCAATATTTTTTTCTTTAATTCTGTTAATATTGATATAATAATGCGGTGAATGATTATACGCCAAGAGAATATCATTTATATTTTTTTTACAAAAATCATTTTGCGCGATATTTTTTAATATTATGTCCGGAATTGAATATTTTATTGAAATATTGAGATTAGTACGCGCTATAAAAATTTTATGTTTAGCATCAGAGATTTTTTTTAATACGGCATTAATAAATCCAGCAAATTTTGGCGATATGCGAGATTTGGCAATATTAACATTTTCATTAACTACCGCGTATGCTGGTTCTTTGCCGAATAAAATTTCATATATTCCAGCAAATAACACTGCTTTTTTGTTAGAAGTATATTCTTTTGGTGGAAGCGCACAATAGTTATTAGCTATATATTCAACAAATATATAGTTTCTAAATACTCCGGCAATTATATTACGAACTGCTGCTTTATATTGAAAATCTTGAATATTATATTTTTGAAAATAATGATAAGCACAATTTTTTATTTCAAAATAATTATTTTCAAAAATAAAATGCAGAATATCAAAAACGCTCTCGCGAAAGTTATTTGGTTTACGGTTAGAAAATTCAATTTTTATACATTTTTTTTTTATTTTTTTTTTTGCTTTTTGCATATAAATTAATATTATACTAATATCTATAAAATAAAGCAAATAATTTTTTTTTAAAAAAATCTTGAAAAAAATTAAAGTTTTAACTAAAATTGATAAAAAAATATTTTTACACTTTTTTATATGATTAATAATTTTATTGTAGCAATTTGTTCGTATTTAATAGGCAGCATTCCTACTGCTTATATTATCGGAAATTTAGTCAAAAAAATAGATATTCGTAATTTCGGAAGCGGTAATGTAGGCGCCACAAATGTCTTTCGTGTGCTCGGCGCGCGGTGGGGCATTATTACTTTAATATTAGATATGTTGAAGGGCTTTATTCCTGTATATATTGTCAAAAAAATATTTAATGATAGTTTTAATGAGCAGTTAATCAGCGGCGCTTTTGTAGTAATAGGTCATATATTCACGATATTTTTAAAATTTAGCGGCGGCAAAGGCGTAGCGAGCGCTGCTGGTTTTTTATTAGCATTTACTCCGATAGAAACTATTTTTACATTAATTGTATTTATCGCAGTATTTGCTATTACACATATAGTTTCATTAGGCTCTATTATAGCGGCTATAAGTTATCCAATAATAATATTTTTTTTCAAGCATCCAATGAAATTGCAAATATTTTCTATAATCTTGGCATTATTAATTATAGTGAAGCATAAAAAAAATATCGAAAGGTTAATAAAAGGCGAAGAAAAAAAAATTAAATAAAAAAAATCTTGAATAAAAACAGAAAATACAATATAATTAAAAAATATATTTGTTTGCAAATACAAAAATAAAATATGCAAAATAAAAAAATAAAAGTATTATTCTTTTTTCTAATCTTTTTAGTGATATTTCCGCTAAATTTATATGCTCAAAAAAAATGGACATTTATGGTCTATTTAGACGGGGATAATAATTTAGAAGGCGATGGTATCACAGATTTTATGGAAATGGCTGAGATTGGCTCGAATGATACTATCAATATAGTCGTTCAATTTGACAGAACAGTAGGCGAATCAGATTTATATGACAATTGGACTAAAACTCACAGATTTTTTATAACAAAAGATATGCAGCCCACTGAAGCGAACGCGATAAGCGATTGGGGTGATGGTCAAGGTGGAGGCCGTGAAGTAAATATGGCTGATACGCAAGAATTAGTGAAATTTGTTCGCTGGGCTATTACAAATTATCCTGCTGATAGTTATATATTAGTAATGTGGAATCATGGCGGCGGCTGGCGGAGAAGACAAAACAATCAAGTTGCTGATTTACCAAAACTAACCAAAGCATTAATTTGGGATGACGGCACGCCCGGACATCCTGGTATGAAAATGCCTGAATTCCGCCAAGCATTGCAGCAATTAAACAGCGAAGGAATAAAATTTGATGTTATTGGTTTTGATATATGTCTTGCTGGAATGGTAGAAGTAGTTTATGAAGTTAAGGAATTTGTAAATGTAGTAATTGCCTCGCAAATTACTGAACCTGGCGGCGGCTGGCCTTATACTCCTGTATTAAATTATATTAGCGGCGCGGCGAATATCAAAGCAGATTCATTTGCTGCTAATGTAGTAATCGAATATGATTCAAACTATAGTGAAGGTGTAACGCAAGCGGCATTTAAAGTTGATAAAATATCAGCGTTAAAAACAGCGATAGACAATTTTAGCGATGCTCTAATAAATTCAAATGAATGGCTAAAAATTAAGCAAGCTCGTCAAAATGTTCAAGAAATGGACGACCAAGATGATTATCCAAATAATACAGGTATAGATTTATATCATTTTGCGAATTTAATAAGCGCGAATATTCCTTCATTATCAGGAGCTGCTTCCGCAGTAAAAGCGGCAATAGATGATTTTATAATCGAGCGACGGACGGCAAAAGCCGGACCTAATTTTTATGGCGTAGCAATATTTTTTCCTGAAAATATTTACAATCCAGTTTATACAAATGCTATACAATTTGGTAACGATTCCAAATGGGCTGATTTTTTAAGGAGATATTGGTCTTATAATACGGGTCAAGGGCCTTTTGGCATTACAATGGCGGATTTATCAGATTCATCGGCGAGTGGGAATTATACTATCTCGTGGACTGCTGGCAAAGATGCTGATAGTTTAAAATATTATCGATTGACAGAATATCGCAATGCAGAATTAATTTTTTCTGACAATGCCGAAAATTTCAATAATTGGACAAACAGCGGTTTTTCATTAAATGCGCTGCACAAAAAACAGGGGTCATATTCTTTTTCATCTGGTAGCGGTTATAATCAAACAAAGCAAATAACAAGCGGCGCAATAGAATTACCATCAACCAAAAGCATATTAATGACTTATTGGTGTTATTCTGACAATGCTGGCGATAACGGCGGTTTAAAAGTAAATGGGATTAATATTGACAGCATTTCAGATAAAAGCATATCAGAAGAATATCGAGTAGTAGATTTAACGCAATTTGCCGGACAGCGCGTAAATTTAGAATTTTATAATACATTTAATAATGAATTAGGTTTTGACGGCGACGGCTATTTTATTGATGATATAAAAATTTGGGCTTATTCTGGCGCGAGTTTTATAAGCCAGACAATTTCTCCGAGCGCCGATTCTTATCAGATTAGCGACAAAGCAGCCGGCAGATATTTATATACAATTGAAGGACAGGATAATCAAAATAATTGGGGAGGAGTATACGGTTTTAAATCAATATCAGTGCCGCGCTGCGATGTAGTAATTATCGACAGCGCAGTTCAAACAGAAAATGTAATAAAAGGCGAACAAAATAGTCCCGTATTAATTGCTGATATTACAACATATCTTGATTATGATACAATTACAAATTTTGCAATAAAAAATTTAGGAAATGCAAATAACGCGGATATTAGTAAAGTAAAATTATGGTTAGCGCCGAATCGTAATCGCGCGCAATTTGTGGGTGATGAAATTTTCATAAGTAATCTTGAATGGAATGCCGGGCAGGCGCAGTGGGATACTTCTGCTGCGAATTTACTGCCATTAGTTTCCGGCGCTGCGCGTATTATAGTGACAATAGATATAAACAGCAATGCAAATGTTAATGATACTTTTGTTGCGAGCGTTCCGCAGAATACGATAGCGTCTGTTCGCGCGCCTGTCGGACCGGCGACGAATAAAAATGAAAGCGCAATAAAAACAATACAGGAAACATATTTAAAAATCACAAAAATTAGCGAATTGCAATCTGCCGATGTTTTACGCGGCGATACTAATGTAACAGTAATGGCGTTAAAAGTTATTGGCAATATTCCGTCTGATACGATTACAAATTTTGTTGTCAAAAATAATGGTGTAATGACAAACAGTGATTTAGACAATGTCAAATTATGGTTTGACGCTGATGGCGATTTACGCTGGTCAGCAAATGACACATATATTGGAATTTTAAATTGGAACGCTGCGCAGTCGCAATGGGACACTAATTCTGCGAATATTAGATTATTATCAGGCGTAGCAAATATTCTCATTACAATAGACATAAATTCAAATGCGACATTTAACAGAGATTTTCAAGCGTTAGTGCAAATAAATTCCTGCACAGCACAGATAATCGGCACTGGACCTGATACTGATTTACTAAATAGCGGGAAATTCACATTGCGTTCAGGAAAAAAATGGACTGTGCTTGTTTATATTAATGCTGATAATGTGACCGAAGCTGATGCGCTCGTTGATTTTTTAGAAATAGCAGAAGTTGGCTCTAATAATGATATGAATATAGTAGCGCAATTAGACAGGACGCCCGGAAATTCAACTGATTACGGCGATTGGGAAAAAACGCACAGATTTTATATTACGCAAAATATGACGCCGACAGAAACTAATGCAATAAGCAATTGGGGCGACGGGACTGGCGGACGCGAAGTGAATATGGCTGATTCTAATGTGTTATTAGATTTTATTAATTGGACAAAAAATAATTATCCTGCTGATAGTTATATGTTGGTTATATGGAATAGATTAATATCAAAGGCAGTGTGGCGTAATAATCAACAAAAAACATCGGTTAAGCGTTCGATTGTAACAGATTGGACATACGACGGCAATGGACCAGTAACTATGCGAATGGCTGATTTTAAAGCGGCGCTTGAACAAAGCGGAATAAAATTTGATGTGATTGGATTTGATGCTCCGATAGCAGGCACAATAGAAGCCGCATATGATTTAAAAGATTTAGCATATTATATGACTGCATCGTCAAAAAATATTCCTGCCGGCGGCTGGCCTTATAATACTATATTAACTTCTTTGAAGAATAATATTAATACTTACACCGCTGCAAATTTAGCATCTCAAATAGTTGAACGACATTTTTATAAATACAGCGAAGCATATGAGAATGAAGAATTTGTTCACGCTGCGTATAATTTAAGCGCTGTCCAAAATTTATTTGACAGAATTAATACTTTTGCTGATGAATTAGTAAAATCGCAAAACGATATGGCTGTTGCAGCAAATATCAGAGCGGATATAGTAAGTAATCCGCAAGAAATAGAGGACGAAGATGGCCCGGGCGATGAGCCAGGCAGCGTAGATTTATATTTTTATATGAATGAATTTAGCAGTCAATCATTAAGCGCAGCGGCAAATTTATTAGCGAATAATGTAAAAAGCGCAATAGATGCTTTTGTAATTAACCGTAGGTCTAATCCGAACGCAACCAGCGAAGATTATGTGAATTGCAGATTTGTTTCAATTTATTTTCCGTTTGAATATTATAATCCAGTATATTCCAAAGTTTCGACTTTGGGTAAAAATAATAAATGGTCAGAATTTTTGAGATATTTCTGGACAAGCAAAGATCAAGGTCCATATAATCTTCAAATGGCAGAATTATCTTCTACTATACCGGACTCTACTTTGATAATAAATTGGTCTGGCGTAAAAGATATTGACGGCATAAGCGCGTATTTATTAGAAAGATATAATAATGTTAATTTACTATTTTCAGATAATGCAGAACAAGGCGGCGCTAATTGGATACTAAATGGTTTTTCATTAACAACAAAATATAAAAAATCAGGACAATATTCTTTTGCATCTGGCGAGGGATTTAATACTACAAAGACAATGCGGACAAGCGCTCCGATAAATTTGCCTGCCGGTAAAAAAATATTATTAACATATTGGTATTATGCAGACATACTTAACGGCGACAGCGCAACAATCGCTATTAGCGCTGACGCTAATAACTGGTTAGAATTAAAAAGTTATTATGATCGTGAAATATCCGAAGAATATGAAACAATCGATTTATCAGATTCTGCTGGACAGAGCGTATATTTACGATTCAGTTATGGTTTAAATGAAAATTTACAGTTTGACGGCGAGGGCTTTTTTGTAGATGATATTAAAATAATAAGTTATGATGATAAAATTTCATTTGCGGAATTATCCGGTGGCGCTTCGGCTTATACAGATACAGGTTTAACTCCGGCAAATTATATGTATACAATTTCAGCAAAAGATTCGCAAAATTATTATTCTGACCCGCAAGGTTTTTATATTGTAAATGTTAATTATGCGATTGATACTCCGTATATTAATACTATTTCAATATACAGCGGTTCAATGCCGAATTATTATTGGACTAATGACACTCCGCTAATTATTGCAGATTCGACTATAGCAGCGGGCACAACTTATTTTAATGGCAATTACAGTCAATCATTAACATTTGAAATAGATTGGTCTTCGCTCTCGCAAAAGAAATTAATTTTGGGCTCAAATAATTTTGGTAATACAAATGTCTCTACTACTTCAGCGCCGTGGCGGTTGACTTATAATAATGTTTCAGGCGCTGCTGATACGCAAATCACAATAACAGTTGAAAATTATCAAAGCAAAACGGATACAGCGTTAATATATATGATTAGCGATACTTTTGCGCCGACCATAGCATTACAACAGCCGAACAATGATTCTGCGATATTAAATAATTTAATAGAATTTCAATGGTCGTCAGCATCAGACGATAAATCAGGAATAAAACATTATTTATTGGAAATTTCACGGCAAGCTAATTTTAGTGAGATTGACACGCAATTGATAATTTCTAATACTGCGAATACGACAACTGTTCTTGTTAACCAAGGCGAATATTACTGGCGCGCGCGGTTAGTAGATAATGTAGATAATATCAGCAGCGCGACAAACTCTGAAACTCGCGCATTTAGAGTAGATTATACTGCTCCGCAAATAAATAGCGTGTATGTTAAAACAAATACTAATGATTCGTTATATGTTGATAAATTAGGCATATTGGCTAATAACGAAGATACAATAATTATTAATGGCAACAAAAATTTGAGTTTGATATTTGATATAATCTGGTCTGATAACATTGGGCAGAGTAAAGTAAGCGGTTCGAATAATTATGGTATGTCTCCAGAAGATACAAACGGCGCAGATTCGTGGATTTTACAATATAATATTTCCGCTAATTCAGGCGACACAGTAATTTATTTGTATGCTATTGATAAAAACAATAATCAGACGAGTTATAAAATAAATATTAAAGAAGACAAGACAGCGCCTGCTGTTGTATCATTATTACAGCCAGTAAATAATGCGAATATAACAGATGATACTTATTTTATTTGGTCGATTTCAACTGATGCATTAGCTGGCGTAAGATACTATAAAATTGAAATATACAGCGATATTCTATTTAACGAAGGCAATTTAATTTATTCGGAAATAACAGCGAATACCACTATTCCGATGCCTTACAGCGATTTATATCCAGACACTTATTTTTGGCGAGTAGTAGCGTATGATAATGTTCTCAATTATGATACTGACATTACATATAATACTTTTATTTTAGCGAATAAATTGCCGAAAATATTGAGAATAAGCGCTGAGGCTAATGATGGTGATTTTACTTACGGCAACGCAAAACCATATTATACAATAGCCGGCAATAGTATTGGCGATTATGTATTTTCATTAAAACCGAGTAAGAGCGATACAATTTATTATAATAATTCAAATTTAGCAGGCGATTCAGTGGGCGGGCAGTGGTATTTAGAAATACCGCTTTCTATAAAATGGTCAAACGGCGATAATCCGACAGGCGATACATTAGCGTATAGCGCGGCATTTGCTACTAATGCAGGAACATTTACCTATTCTGCGGTAGAGCACGACCGCACTGATACTATTATTTATCGCATTCCGCGCAATACATATTCGCGAGTTGAAGTATCTATAATTGTTTATGATTCAAATGACGGAGATTCAGATTATTATACGATTTATTTTGTGCAGGATACATTTGTACAACTTGTAAATTTAACCAGTCCTGCTAATGATATATATTTATCTGATACGCGAGTTAGATTTGAATTTAATAATATTACTGATACAGTCAACATAAAAAAATATTATTTATTAATCAGCAGCTCGCCAGATTTTTCAACTATATTTTTTATAACAGAAATATCTGCTGATACTAATACGATTACTGCCGATTTATCTGTGTCTGAAAATAAATATTATTGGACAATAGCGGCGGAAGACAATATTTCAAATCTCAATCCATTTTATTATACAAATACCAACGCAATAAATTTTGATTTTACAGCGCCGATAATACAAGAAGTAACCATTACTTCCACTGAGCCGTCATACAGCGCATATTGGAATAATCAGCCATTGACTAATATTAATTTAGACACAACCTATATTGATACGATTTATATAAACGGCAATCACTCGATGAATTTATCAATAAAAGTCAAAGTCAGCGATAATAATTTTTATTCTATTTATTATGCGGCGGCATACAATTCAAACGGCTATACTTCTTATACATCAAATTATACATATAATTATGTAAATATCGGCGTTCTGCGCGGTGATACTATTATTACAATTATTGCAACAGATAAAGCAGGATTAAAAGATACTTTTTATATACAGATAAAAGAAGACACAGTATTTTCGCCGACGCCAGCAACTTTACTTTATCCGGGTTATAATTATGCAAATGCAGAATACAATGAATTATTGCGTTGGTCTGCCGCTTATGATAGTTTGAGCGGTTTGAAAAAATATATTATTTATGCTGATACTCTTGCTACATTTTCAAATAATTTTTATTTAGAAACAACCGATACAATGGCGAGATTAAGTCAAGTGATAGATACAAGTTTATTACGCGAAGGCGATTGGATTTATTGGAAGGTATCAAATATTGATAATGTTGGTAATGTTTATCAAACAGAAGATTATAGATTTAGATTAAGATTTGATATGACTGCGCCGAATGTATATGATATTATACCTGCTAATGGCTCGGTGGTCCCTTCTGCTAATCCGATTATATCAGTGAAATTTGATGATGCTTATGGTATAGATGTAAATTCAATATTATTTTATGTTAATGGCGTAAGAATTATTGACGAACTTGAAATCATTGATGATTATATGTTGGTTTACAGCGCGGGTGATTTTGCGCACGGCGAAACTGTAAATATTGAATTCTATGTGAGAGATATTAATAATAATGGCATCTGGCAAAATTGGAGTTTTATGCCTAAATATAAAACGCCGATCGTAGAAATTACAGCGCCGCAAGATAATATTAATACTTCTGCTCAGACAATATTGGTAACAGGCACTTGTGAAAATTTATTTACAGGCGACAGCATATTTATTTATTTGAATAATGAATTAAAAACAGCAATATACGCTAATCCTGACACTGCTTTAAAATTCAATTGGCAGTATAATTTGACTATCGGTATGCCAGGCGACGAACTAAAAGTGGTAGCGATTGACAAATTTAATCAGCAAGCAGCAGATACTATCACGATAAATTATTTTAAAATTTTGACAGGCGGCGAAACCGATTATTTATCTATCTGGGAAGATTCTCAAACCTATACATTATTGACATCAACAATCAACGAAACTAATATTATTTGGTCTGCAAGCGCAGGACAAAATTTGCAAACAACATTTTACAAAAATAATAATGACACTTATCTTATTATCACGCCGCGCGCTGATTTTACTGGAAATGATACATTGCTGCTTACATTAATTTATGAAAATAACCAAAATAAAATATTTACCGATACAAAATTAATTACTGTTAATGTCAGAAATATAAATGATACTCCGTCGATTATTTCAACACCTGTATTAAATGCAGTGGTTAATAGACAATATTCGTATCTTGTCATCGCTTCGGACAGCGATATTAATTATGTAGGCGATACATTGACCTATACATTACTTACAGCGCCGGCTAATATGACAATTACAAAATTAACAAATACAACAGCGCGTATAGATTGGACTCCTGCTGAATCGCAGGTCGGCGCAAATACAATTACTGTGCGTGTGCGCGATAACAACAATGCTTTTGTTTTACAGACTTTTGTGGTCGATGTAACATATCGTCCAAAACCAGTATACAATCTAACAGCGCAAGTTAATAATCTTAATATCTCATTAAATTGGACATTATTGAATGATACAACTATTACAAATTATTCTGTGTTTATTGTAAATTATGCGTCAGGTTTGAATGCTATTAATTTAGATAATCCTTATACGACAGTTGATTCGCAGACGAATAATGTTACGCTTAATAATTTAGCGCCAAATAACGAATATTTGATAACTGTATTATCATTAAATAAAAATAATGTTTATGCTGACACAGCGCAATCTGGTTATGTGGTAGTTGATCCGCGCCAAAATAACGGAGCATTAGTAGAAACAAAAATTAATTTAGTTAATGGCTTTAAAGTGTATGGCGATAAAATTTTATTTAATGTCAATATTGAAAAAGGACAATATACTGATTTATCGAAAGTGTTATTACAATATCGTAAATTGGGTAATGTAAATTGGGATACAATGATATTGAATAATAGCAGTAATCCTATCAATACCAATCGCACAATACCTGATAATAAATTATCTGTTGAATGGAATATTGCTAATCTTCAAAAAAACACAGCATATTTGATTAGAAGCGTAGCAACTGATAGAACAAATATCAGCGAGCCGAATCCAATATCTATTATGGCGTATATTATTAATGATTTACAAAATGCTGATTATTATACGCGGACAGAAACGCAGGCAGTAGTTGTTTATCAAAAAATTTTTACTGATATTAATGGAACAAATAAAGTAATAGCGTCTGCGCAAGGTATTAATAGTATTGACAGTTCGGCTATAAAAACTCAAATTGAAGCGTTTATTCCGAACACTGCATTTTCTGCGAACGCTAATAATTTCGCGCCGATTACTCTTACTATTTTACCTCCCGATAAATTAGCGAATTTTAATTCTGCTTTAACTGTTGATCCTTATGGTCTGCGTAATCCAAATTTTGTTGTTATTATTGATACAATTGCGCAAATTACAAATCCGCCGACAATACAAAATATTTTGACAACCGGCGAGCAAACAGATTTAGATACTGATGTGATATTGCGCTTGTATTACCAAGATGAAGATAATGACGGCTGGATTGATAATGCAGTTCGTCCGAAAATAAATGAAAATTGGCAAACTGTCTGGTATCGCGAAAATATTACAGAGCCGTGGCGCAAACTTGACAATAGCGCTATTATAAATAGAAGTACAGATAAAAATTATATAGAATTTAAAACGCGGCATTTTACTATGTTTATGTTAGCGCCGAATACAGACCCGCGCAATCTTGACAATTCATTTGACGACTTTATAGTATATCCTAATCCGTTTATACCGTCAAAAAATGATAAACACGGAGTGCCGTATAGTCCGGGAGACAGACGATCGGGCATTATATTTGAAGGTATAAATTACGGAACAAAAATAGAAATTTATACATTGAAAGGACAACTTGTCAAAAAATTTATAAATACTAATCCTGAAAAATTTGAATGGCAATGGGATACTCGTAATAATAGCGGCACAGAAGTGGCATCCGGCTGGTATTTATATTTAGTAAATAAAAATGGAAATAAATTTACAGGAAAATTAGCAATTATTAGATAAAAAATATGAAGTTAAAAGCGAAAGAAAAATTTGTAATTATTATTATTGCCATCTATACTTTTATATTTAACGGAGCTGCTATTTATGCAGCTGGTAAGGGCGGCTCGAAAGTTGCAGAATTTGTAACATTAGGAGCTGGCGCTCGCCCATTAGCGCTCGGCGGCGCTTATACCGCTGTGACTGGCGATATTTTTAGCGTTTATTATAATCCAGCTGGCGCTGCTGATTTGAAAGAATCAAATATAGCGTTTATGTATAACAGATTAGCGCAGAGTATTTCGCATAGTAATATTACTTTTGGTTTTCCTTCTAAAAAGAAAAAACATTATTATGCTGCTTCAATTATAATTGGAAAATACGGCGATGAACCTGTAACTGTTTATCCTGAATATAATAATGGCAGCGCTAAAACAAATGAAAATTTTGACGGGTCTGATTTAATGCTTATGTTGACTTATGCGTTTCTTAATGTCGATGATGTGCGGTTCGGTTTTAATTTTAAATATATATCGCAGAGTATTTATAATTATAATGCTAATGCTTTAGCGCTTGACGCGGGCGTAATTTATAAAATTTTTAGTTTTGCAGATATCGCCGCTGTTATAAAAAATATAGGCACGCGTTTTAAATATACAAAGACAGACGAAGAATTGCCAATGCAGATACGCGGCGGATTAACTCTTAAATTTATTGATGATTTATTATTGAACGGCGAATTAATTTATAGTAAAGACGAAGAGTTGGATATGGTCGCAGCGGCAGAATATAAAATATTAAAAAATTTTGCGCTGCGCGGAGCGTTTAATACAGTTAATGATGCCGGTTCTGGTTTGACTTTTGGCGTAGGTTTTAATGCTGATAATTTTGCTGTTGATTATGCTTATGAAGATTACGGCGATTTCAGTAGTGCCCATAAAATGTCTATGAATTTTAAATTCGGAGTTGATAAAAAAGTCAAAGGCAAAGAGTCATTGTTAAAACTTAAATTATTTACCGATAAAAAATCAAAAGAAACAATACAAGAAGCTGTCGAAGATTATATTAAAGATGGATATCGTAATTTTCAAGAAGGGAAATATCTCAATGCTATGTTAAGTTTTAAAGAAGCTGTGCAATTAGATGAAAATAATATTAATGCTCGTTTATGGCTCGCTTATAGTTTTGTAAAATTAGGCGACCGTATAAGAGCAATACAAGAATATAAAAAGGTATTAATATTAGACCCATCAAATATAAATGCTCGTCAGGCATTAAAGATTTTGGGAGATTGAAGAATTTTAGATGATGGAAATACTTAAAATCCGACACTTGAAAAAAATCAATTTTTTTTATAATTTTTTTTTAATAGTTTGCAGTTTGCTATTTTTTTTGCATTGTGGAAATGATTATAATTTCACTCGCGTGATTACGCCAGATGAAATTGTTATTAACGCTGTTGTTGAATATTCGCCGAATGATTTAGACGAATATCTTAATTCTGTTAATAATCTTTTGCCTTATTATTCGCCAAAACAAGATAATATAAATATTAGCCGTAATTCAATAAAATTTGATTTTACAAATGTCGAAGTTTTTATTAATAATTTGCATTATATAGTTGAAACAGACAGAAACGGAAAATTTAGTTTAACAGCGCCGCTTATTACTAACACTAAAAATAATATTAGAATAATCGCACAAAAAAATAATTATAGATTAGAAAATGAATTTACAATTTTTTCTGATACGCCCTGTCAAAAAATCGTAAATGTTAAAGTTGATAATATTACAACTTTCATTTCAAATTACAGGCGATTATTGAAAAATCGCTATGTTTTAAACGATTGGTATATTGACGGGTTTAATGACACCGCAATTTTAACTTCAGAATTTTATAAAAATTTATGCGCTGATACTTTGGCATTTATTACAGATTATCAAAATTATAATAGCCAAAATAACGCTGCAGCCTTTGCGCGCGTGTATTCGTCTAAAACAAATAATTATATTACTTGGGTGCAGCCAGCTCCTAATTCTGACGGAGCAATAAACGGCGTTCAGCCGATTATAACAATATGCTTTTCAGATAAAATGGATACTTCTATACATTGGTCTCAATGGCTGAAATTTCAGCCGTCAATTTTTTTTAAAAATACTCCGATTTTTAGATGGAACGCTAATGCTGATAAATTTGTTTTTATCATAAATAATAATGATTCTTTTCCGGCTGACACATACATTACAGTGACAGTTGATTCGAATTTATTGAATGCTAATGGTTCTGCTGTTCAATCGTTCACTTGGCGCTTTAAAACTTCTGACAAAATTGTGTTTCCGTTAAGCGATTATTTTTATTTGTTTGAAGATATGAAATTTGTGTATTTTGAGAACTATGAGTTTTTCCCATTTTATCAATATTCCGCAACTTATAGAGTGCGTGAATATACAAAATTAACTGACTGCGATACATTTTTATATTTTGCTAATTCTACTAATTATATTAGATTTCGCTTAAAATCAGACGGACTGTATATTGAAAAAATTGTAGAAAAAGGACAATCTTTTGAATTTCCGATACCTGTTCTTCTTTTTCCAAAAGTCTTTGAATATAAAAAAAATTATATTACTAAATATAATCAATATCAATATATCACAAAAATTACTTCTTATGAAAATGGTTATTTCTTTAATTATAAAGCGCTGCGCCGCCTTAATATTGAAATAAATATGCCGTTTCAGATTTCTAATTACAAACAAAAATTTAATATTTCATTTTATGAAAGAAACGGAATTTATTCATTTGGCTTTGACGGCAATAATTTCAAAACTCTACGCGCTGTTATTAAAAATACTGATATTTCTTTTCCGACTAATAATGCAGGTATGAACGCAGAAAATGTATTTTTTGTTTTTAATCTAAATGACTATAATCAATATTATCAAATTCAAATTTCGGATAATCAAAGTTTTGACACTATTCATTGGGATACAATTGTTTATAATACAAATGAAATTAAAGTAGATACCACATATTTTCCTAATAGTTATTATTATTATCGGATTGCGGCATATTATTCAGAAGCCCCGTATCATACAGAATTAAGCGATTGGTCTAATGCTATTAAATTTTATATTTATTCTGATACTACGCGATTTGTATCAACTCCAAAATACACTGCTTTTACAAATTATACTTATCGGTATTCTGCATCAGCGCTGTCTGTGCCGAACAGCGGAAAATTAATGTATTCGCTTATCAAAGCACCGAATAATATGCGCATTAATCCGCATAATGGCTATATTATCTGGCAAATACCAAATACTGTAAATGCTCAAAATGACAGCACACAAGTACAAATAAAAGTTGTAAATTTACAAACTGGCGGCACAGATATACAGACATTTAACATTTCATTAGTAGACGGCAAATTAATCGGTATATGGCAAAATATGCAATATGCATTTTATTTTTATTCGGATTTATCTATGAAAATTGTTAATTTATCAACTATGCAAGAAGAGCAGGGCACATTTGAAGTAGCAAATAATAATATTATTTTTAAAAATAATACTGCTAATACCACTGAAATTTTAGAAAATTTTTATTATTCAACAAATCAATTGAATTTTATTTATAAAACTAATAATATTACATTATCAAAAGCGGGAAATTTACAATAAAATTTATGAAACGAAAATTTTTAGTTTTGATATTTTTAATTTTGATTTTGAAATTATCAGTAAACGCTAATTTTTTGTGGACGCGTTTTATTGATAACACGGCGTTAAATATTAACGACGCCGTATTTTTAGGACAGCGCGGCTGGTTCTGCGCTGATAACGGAGTTATAAAAACTACTAATGATTCGGGCATTACTTGGACTAATCAAAATACAGGCATTAATCTGAATATAAAAAAAATCGCCGTAAATAATAACGCTTCTATTGTCTCAGTATTATGCGACACGCAGACGATTATTATTTCATTGGATGGCGGCGTGACTTGGATTAATCGTTCGCCGACAGCGCACATATCATCTAATATTATTTTAAAAGATATTGCGGTTACCTCAAATGCTATCTATGCTGTCGGAACAAATAATATAATTTTAAAATCTACAAATAATGGTCAAACTTGGATAAAACAATATGAAGGAATTTTAACATCTAATTTTATTTATTTTTTTAATGATAATAATGGATTAGTGATTGGCGATAGACATATTTTAATGACAAGTAATGCTGGCGCTGATTGGACGTTGACTAATACACCATATAATTTTAAAAAGGTATATTGTTATAATAATTATTTATGGTTTGCTGTGACTGATGATAATAAATTATATCAAACTATCGAAGGTCCAACGCGCTGGGCGTTTTTATATGCTTTTAATTTTAATGTTAATTCATTATATTTTTCTTCTTATAATAACGGCTGGGCTGTAGGCGATAATGGCAATATATATTTTACTGCGCCTAATCCTGCAAATTGGCAAAAATTAGATATTCCGAATTATCCGCATACTTTTGATTTCAACAAAATTTTTATGTATGAAAATCAAGATACTATTTTTATTTTTGGCGATAACGGCTATTATTTTATGCGGACATTCGATTATACTCAATCTGACCAACAGTTGAGCAGATTTATTATTTCTGATGCTGGCGGCCCATATTTTACGACTATCGACGAAACTGTCGCGTTGTCAGCCGAACGCACAATAGCGCGCAACAAAAATTTTTTGCGTTATCGCTGGACTAAATTAAATAACACGGAAAATGCGCAAATAACAGACGCTGATAAAATGACCGCTGTATTTTCAGCTGATACAAGCGGCGTATATTTTGTAAAATTAGCGGTTGATGATTATCGCGGAAATTACAGCGAGACATTTACTAAAATTTGCGTGATTGACACTTTTATAAATTTAGTAAGTAATGATACTTTTGTAACTTTCAGAAATAGCGCGGCGCTTAAATTTAATAATAATAATTTATTCGATGTATCTTTAAGATTGCGCAATGATTTTAACGATTTGACTATTACTATTAACCGCGTGGACTACGCTGAAACGCCGTATATTCTTTTTATTAATCGCGCGCAATCGCAATTTTTACCTGTTATCAGACCAAATATTTCGCTATACGAAGACTTGAGTTATACGATATTAGATTTTGAATTGTTTGATTTGAAAACCAAAAATAATTTGAATCGTCAAACCTTTGCATTTGATAATTTACGAATTAATTATGCGCTTGCGCCAAATATTGATAATTTTAAAAATCGCAGTTTTGCGATATTCAAGTTAGACGATAATTATCGCAACTGGTCTAAAATCGGCGGAGATTATCTATATTCTATTGATAATGGCATTGCTAATATTTCTACTGATCTTCAACATTTTTCGATTTATGCGCTATTCAGCATTCCATATTTTGATAATGACGATATTTTTGTATATCCTAATCCGTTTATTCCTAATGACGGCAATATCAAGACAGGCAGACATTATACTGGCGCTGACGACGGCAGCGGTATTTATTTTAGCGGTAAAAAAATGGCTAATGCTAAAATCACTATTGTTAATCTTGCAGGTTTTGTAGTATTTGAACAGCGTAATACAAACAAAAATTATTTTCAATGGAATGTCAGCGATAAAAAAGGCAATCGCGCGGCATCTGGATTTTATTATGTTATTATTGAAGCGGATGATTATAAATGTATCAAAAAATTACAAATTGTAAATTAATTTGTTTTATATTGTTTGCATTGATTTTTTTGCAAACTGCCGTATTAGCATTTCGCGCGGGCGTGCCGCTTACTATCGGATATACTGCTGAACATATTGCGCTTTCCGCTGTAACTGCGCAGGCATCAGGTATTAACGCGGTCTTATATAATCCTGCCGCTGTTATAGCCGAAGAGCACGAGAGAAATTTTTTGTCTGCATATAATAAATTGCCGGAAGATGTTAATTCTTATCTGCTCGTATATTCTAATGAATTCAAAAATTTTAATATTAATCAGCAAGCGCGGTTATCGTTGTTTTTAGCGGGATTAGACGCTGGAAAAATCAATCAAACATTAATAGATGGCCGCGATTATATACTTACTAATAATACTAAAAAATATTCAGCTCTACAATTCGGGCTATCGTCATCTTTTAAAAATAAAAATTTTCTATACGGTTTTAATTTGAAAAATTATTCTGAAAATATTGCAGATTATAAATCTTCAACTTTTTTGTTTGACGCTGGAATTTTAATAAAAAATTTTTTTATTGATTTTCTTGATGTTGGAGTCAGCGCATTAAATTTAGGCGGTTCACTAAAATTTACTAATGAAAGTGAAAAAATATCTGATGTCTATTCTGTGGGTTTGAAATATCAAATATTCAGATTTGATTTTCTTGCAGATTTGAAAAAAATCGGGACAGTTGCACCAAAACTAAATATGGGCTTCAATTTTAGATTCGACGATAATCTGCATTTTATGTTCGGTTATAACGGCATTAAAACTATTGACCATTCTATTAGTTTAGGTTTGGCTTATATGCGCGATAATTACGGAATACAATACGCTTATGATGCATTTTCGGAATTGGGCGCATTACATTATATTACTTTAAGTTTTGCATTTAAGCCGCTAATGTTTGATGTGCCGAAGCGTGAACCTGCAAAAAAAATTGCAGATGATGAAACTAAAAAAGAAAAGGCAACTGATATTAAAGCAGATACTATCATTCAGCCGACTACTTTGCCGGAATTTGAAATACTTGATATTAACGCGCTCGAAAATCAAGGGAAATTAGCGCTAAAAGAAAACAATACTAATTTAGCTATTAAAATCTTCGAACTGCTCATTAAAGCGCAGCCGGAAAACATCGAATACTTGAAATTGCTCGGCGACGCATATTATGCTAAAAAAGATTTTACTAATGCAGTTAAATATTATGAGCAAGTTCAGAAAATCGCCGAACAATTAATGAAATAAAATTTTACCAATTATAATGACAACCACAAAAAAAAATGATAATTTTGATAAAAAAAAAATAATCGATTTATCTTATTCGTTAAGTATCTATTTTTTATTAGGATTAGCATTATTTTTTAATTTTGAAGAAGCTGCGTATAATCCTACGAGATTTGTAATTTTAAAATATTTTTTTTATCTGCAAATTGTTTTATTTGTTATCTTTATCTTATTGTCTGAAAAATACAAAAAAATAAAATTAGAAAAAAATGTCATTATTTTGTTAATTTTGATTTTTGCTAATGTGTCTTATTTACTAATTAATATTTTTATTAATACCTGTAATTATTTTGAGATATATAAATTATTGAGCGCTTTGATTTTTTTTGTGTATTGCTGCTGTCTGCCGTTTGAATTAAAATATATAATGCGTGTTATTATTATTTTTACAATTATAATTTTATGTTGGGGCTTTTATCAAAAATTTTACGGATTTGATTTTATACTCGCTAATTATTCTGATATTTTAAAACCAGAAGCAATAGCAAGATTAAAAAGCGGCAGAATTTATTCTGTGTTTGTATTGCCAAATACATTAGCGTCTTATCTTGTTATAACAATTTTAATTATTTTGGCGGTTATGCCGGAAGAATTAAAAAAAATGCAATTTGACAATTTTAAAAAAAATCTTCTGTTTTTTTTCACGGCTGTTTGCATATTAGGAATATATTATACTAAAACAGTATCTGTTATTGTAAGTATGATTGGTGCTATTTTAATTTGCGCGGCATTTCATTTTTTTACATCAAAAAATAGAAATTTTAAAATTTTATTGTTTTCGTTGCTTCTTTTATTTTTTATTTTAATAGTGATGATTTATTTACGCGGGCTCGAATATTTTTATCATTCATCAATTAAATATCATATCGCTAATTATATTTCGGCTTTGAATATTTGGAAATCAAATAATTTATTGATAGGCATCGGCTATGGTAATTTTGGAAAATATTATCCGGATTATATTTTAAAATTTGGCAATGCGGTTAGATATACTCATAATTATTATCTTCAAATTTTATGCGAATTAGGGATAATCGGTATTTTATTATTTTTAGCAACTTTAATTGTTTTCCTTAAAAATTTTATTTTTAGAAACAATCAAAATCTTTTTTTAAAATTATTAGTCTTGTATTTTTTGATTAATTTAGTTTTTAGTATAGATTTTAATGTTTTAGCGACTATGATTTATTTTGCATTTTCCTGCGCGCTGTGCTTGCGCGGGAATGAGAAAAAATAGAGATTTGATTATTTAATTTCTCTTCAAAAAATACCTTGAATAAATTTTTACTATAAATATAATGAAAACTATGAAAAAGAAAAAAATATCTTATGGTTTGCAAAATTTTGAAACCTTAATAATGGACAATAATTATTATGTTGATAAGACAAAATATATAGAATTATTAGAAAATTTGGATGCTCGGTATCCAGGATTTTTAAAGCCGCACAAATTTGGCAAGAGTTTGTGTGGCGTAATGATGAATTATTATTATGCTATTCGTCATAAATATAAATTTAAAAAATTATTCAGCGATTGTGTTTTAGAATAAAGTCATTTAAAGAGATAATAAACAAGACAGGTTTTGTCAGAAATTTTTTTTGAAGTAATCTCAAAGAAAATTAAAGAAGTTAAATATTTTTTTTGGAGGGGAAAAACTATTTTTTATGAAAAAAAAAATAATTTACGGAATAGATAATTTTATTGAAAAAGCAAAAGATAAATCGCCAAAATATTATGCGGGATTAATCTGCAATCAAGCTTCTGTAACTTCTGATTTAAAATATACGCATATTGAATTATCAAAATTATTAAATATAAAATATTTATTTTCACCGCAGCACGGCTTCTATTCAACAGAACAAGCGAATATGATAGAAAGCCCTGATTGTAAAGATGAACTTACCGGATTGCCGGTTGTCAGTCTTTATTCTAATACTCGTAAAATAAATGCAAAATATCTAAAAAAAATAGATGTATTGATTTTTGATTTGCAAGATGTAGGAGCGCGCTATTATACATATTTATGGACATTATATTATTGTATGGAAGCGTGTGAAAAACACAATAAAAAGTTAATAATTTTAGACAGACCAAATATAATAACAGGCAACATCATTGAGGGCTACACAATTGAAAATGACTATACTTCATTTGTCGGACTTTATCCCATTTTAATGAGATACGGTTTAACAATCGGAGAATTTGCGAAATTTTTAAAAATGACAAAATTCAAAAATATCGATTTAGAAATTTATAAATTGACCAATTGGTCAAGAAATAAATATTTTGATGATTATTCTAATCATTGGATACCAGCTTCACCGAATATTCCGACAATAGACAGCGCAGTAGTTTATCCGGGCTTTTGTTTGTTTGAAGGCACGAATATTTCAGAAGGGCGCGGAACTACAAGACCATTTGAAATTATCGGCGCGCCTTTTGTTAATCCTAAAAAATTAGTCGATGAACTAAATCTATATAAATTTAATTCTGTATATTTTAGAACAATATATTTCAAACCCACATTCGACAAATTTAAAAATGAAATATGCGGCGGCGTATTTTTGCATATCATAGATCGCAGGAATTTCAAGCCGTGCCGCGTTGCAATCGCTTTATTATACGCTTTAAAAAAACTTTATCCCAACCAATTTGATTGGTTTCAAGGGAAATATGAATATTGTAAAAAACATTTAGCGATAGATATTTTATACGGTTCAACGAAATTACGAAAAATTATTGATAATGGCGGCGATATAAATATTATATTTGACGAAATGGCAGAAGCAGAAAAAAAATGGTCTGAAATTTTTCAAAAATGGTGGTTATATTAAAATGAAAGGATTTATTTTAGCAGCCGGTTTAGGCACGCGGTTGAGACCGATTACTGAATATTTGCCAAAACCCATTGTCCCAATATTATCAACAACCTCATTAGAAATTTGTTATAATACTATTCTAAAAAACAGAATCAGCGATATAACAATAAATCTTCATCATTTAAGCGAAAAAATTAAAAAATATATTGAATTAAAAAATATAAAATGCAATCTATCTATTGAATTACCGGAAATATTAGGGACAGGCGGCGGCTTAGGAAAATTAAAAAATTATTTTGCCGGAGACGATGTCTTGATTTATAATGCAGATGTCATTTCAGATATAGACTTAAAAATTTTGATAGATTATCATCAAAAACACGAAAATTTTGCGACATTGGCATTAATAAAAAATAATGCTCAAACTGACGGTGTGCTTATTGACGAAAATAATTGCATAATTGAATTTAATGACGCAAAAAAAAACGGCTATACTTTTACAGGAATATCAATAGTATCAAAACAAATATATTGCCAGTTGCCAGAAAATAATTTTTATAATATTATCGATTTGTATAATAAAATCATCAAAAGTAAAGACGCTAAAAAAATACAGGGCTTGATTTTTAAAAATGTTTATTGGACAGATATTGGCACTGTATATAGTTATTGGAAATTAGTCGAAAAAATTGCGAGTTCGCAAGAATTACAAAATAATTTTTTTATAAATCCGCAAAATAACGAATTGCAAATTTTCAAAAAATGCAAATCGATTTTTATAAATTCAATACCAATAGAAACTATAAAAAATTCTATTGTCTTGAATAATATAGTAATTTTTTCACAAATTTAGAATTTAATTTTGTAAGGAGATTTTTTTAATGTTAGGATTATTTGACAAACTAAAAGAGGGCTTGGCAAAAACGCGAAATAATATTTTTAATAATATCAGTGCGGCGCTGACTGGCAAAAAAAATATAGACGAAGATTTTCTTGAGGCACTTGAAGAAATTTTAATTTCCGCTGATGTAGGAGTAAATATCGCATTAGATATAATTGAAAAAATGCGTAAAGATGTTAAAGTTTCTACTACCGCCTCGCTTGAAGAGATAGTTAAACTTATAAAAAAAGAATTGACTGAAATAATAAAAGATTTTTCTAATCCTGTATTGAATATTGAAAATAAAAAGCCGGCGATAATTATGGTTTGTGGCGTAAACGGCGTAGGCAAAACCACATCTATTGGAAAACTCACGACTTATTTTAAAAATTCCGGAAAATCTGTAATGTTAGCGGCTTGCGACACATTTCGCGCCGCAGCAATTGAACAATTAGACATTTGGGCAAAACGCGCGGGTACAGAATGTATAAAACACCAACACGGCGCAGACAGCGGCGCAGTGGCTTTTGACGCAATAACAGCGGCAGTATCAAGAAACATAGATATTTTGATAATTGATACTGCCGGACGTTTGCATACGAAAACAAATTTAATGGACGAATTAAAAAAAATCAAAAAAGTAATTAATCAGCAATTGCCTGACGCGCCTGATGAAGTCTTGCTTGTCGTAGATGCTACTACTGGACAAAACGCAATTAATCAAATTCAGGAATTTAATAAATATTTAGGACTTACAGGCATAATTCTTACTAAAATGGACGGCACTGCAAAAGGCGGATTAGTATTTGCGATGCTCAAAGATTTGAAAGTTCCAATTAAATTTATCGGCGTGGGCGAAAAACTCGATGATTTAAGAGTATTCGACATCAATACTTTTATCGATGCTTTATTTGACACTGAAGATTTTAATATAAAAAAATAATAGTGAGAAAATATACAAAAATAAATATTAAATATTACTCTTGCCAATATAAAATACGCTTGCAGCTGTCGCAAGTATAAATGCGCGTTTCCTTACGCACTTCATTAACTGTCTGCGGCGGAATATAAACATTGCAAGCAGAACAAGTAGTGCCAATTATTGCAGCGAGAGCCGGCGTTTTGACTGATAAAATTTTTGTATATATTTGTTTTGTGCGCGGCTGTAATTGCATTAATAATTCATTTTTTTTAGATGTAAGTTCATTAATTTTTGGAGCAATAGAATCCATATAAGTATCTACTTCTGACAATTGTTTTTCAAGAACGCTGTTCATTTCTTCAAATTTTTGCATAAGCGCTGGAATCTTTTCTTTTATTTTCTCTAATTTTTCCATTAATTCTAATTCTTTATTTTCATTTTCGGAAATTGTATTTTGGTTGGTTTTTATTTCTGCTTTTAATGCGTCAAATTCTTTTTGCGATTTAACGCCAAACATTCGCGCTCTGGAATTTTCTATGCGCTTTTTTAATTCGTCATTTGATTGTTCAAATTTTTTTATTTCTAATTCAGTAAGTTTTTGATCTTCTTGAAGTTTATCGTATTCTATTTTTATTGAATCAAAAGATTCTTTTAATTTCAGATAATCATTATTTTTCTTTTGTTTTTCTTGTTCTAAAGAACTTAGTTCACAATCTATTTTTTGAATTTCTTTTAATATGGCAATATCATTATTTATTCCAATCATAAAATTTCGTATCCCCAATTTCGCTAAAATTTCAGTGGTGGGCCAACAGGGACTCGAACCCCGCACCTGCCGGTTATGAGCCGGCTGCTCTACCGGATGAGCTATTGGCCCCTTTACTTTTATTTTATACTTCTTTAATGCAAAGGCATTAATTAATTTTCAAAATTAATTCTCAACAATAATATTTATAAAAAAAAATAAGTCAAGTTTTTTTTATTTTTTTTATTTTTAAAATTACATTTGACAAAATATAGTTTAATATTATAGTGCTAACAATAATATTAAATTTTAATGTTTTAAAGCGGCGCTTAAAACAAAACTAAAAATATATATTATGAAAATTAAATTTACCTATCTTTTATTAATTTTATTACTTATTGCCGCTGCTCTGATTTTTTTTTTAATCAAACAAAATTCAGATAAAACTATTGCTTCGATTAAATCTAATCTGTCATTAGGTGCGGGGAAGGGCTCTGCACTAAATTCAATCGACGAAATATTAGAAGATATTATTAAGAATGTAACTATTTATCAGAAAATCATTGTGCATCATTTTCACCCGCAAACATTGCAGTTTTCAAAAAAAAATTACGATGCTGTTATTGATACGATTGATTTTTATACGCAATTTTTTTTAGAAAAAACACTCTGGGCGCAAGGTGTTTGGTTTCAAATTAATCCGGATTTGGCTGAACGCTCAAATATGTTTTGCAGTTGGTATCTGTGGCAAGATACTCAAATAGTAAAACAACTTAATGCTCCGCGCGAACTTAATCCGATTGAAGACCCGTATTATTTTCTTCCTATTAAAGAAGGTAAAGGCGTATGGAGTAATGTATATATTGATCCTTATATAAAACAAGAAATGATTACCTATTCAGCGCCTATTTACAGCGATTCAATATTACTTGGCGTGGCTGGTATTGATGTAACATTAGAAAAACTTAATAATATTATTCGAAAAACAACAGAAAATTTTAAACTCTCATATTTTTTTGTTATCGATAATAACTTTAATATTATTGCGCAAAGCGATAAAAATGCTGATACAGCACAAATACAAGAAACCATTCAAATTTTAAAAAAAAGCGTGCCGCCTTCTAATCTTATACGATTAAATGATTGTTATTATTTTGAACTTGTCGAACACGGTCAAACAAAACTTGGAGTATTTTCTAAAATTTCAGATCATTTCAATTTCATTGCGGCTATTCCATATACAATTGCATACAAAGAATTTTATCTATTATTTTATTCATTAATTTTTATTTTTATATTTGTGCTTATCGCTTTCTTTTCGGCTTTTTACAGCAGAAAAAAATTGAGCGATAATTATAAAAAATTACAAGAACAATCTTCAATATTAAACGGAGTTATACAATCAACTAATGATTTATTATATTACAAAAATTCATCCTTTCAATTTATGGGCTGCAACGATGCTTTTTTGAAATTCATCAAATTAAATCAAAATGATATTTTGTATAAGACCGCAGTTGAAATTCACACCGCTATTAAACTTACCGACTTTGAAAAATACGAACAATCAGTTGTGCAAGAAAATAAAACTATCGAACAAGAAGTTTCATTTTTAATAAATGATGAAACTCAATATTATATCTTCACTTTCACGCCGCTAAAAGATACTAATCAGGAATCTATAGGCGTTTTAGTTAATGGCCATAATATTTCGCATTTTAAAAAAGCAGAACAAGAAATTTTACGAGCAAAGCAATTATCCGACGAATCTAATATGCTAAAATCGCAATTTTTAGCAAATGTATCTCATGAAATACGCACGCCGATGAATGCAATATTAAATTTTTCTGATTTTTTATTAAACGAACCATTAACCGAACATCAGCGAGAATATGCTAATGCAATTTATCAAAGCGGCGAAAATTTATTAGAATTAATCAATGATTTGCTCGACATTTCTAAAATTGAAGCGAATCGTCTAACTTTTGAAAGCATTTCTTTTTCTATGGAAAAACTTATATATGACATTATTCCGCTTATCCGAGCGCGCGCGCAGGAAAAACATATAGATGTGATTCTGCAAATGGATGATTTTAAATATTATGTTATCGGCGACCCTACACGTCTACGGCAAATTTTTATTAATTTATTGAGTAATGCTGTTAAATTCACTGAAAAAGGGCAGGTGCTTTTCAGCATTAAAATATTGTGCGAGCATTCTGATGATTATTGCATTGAAATAAAAGTGCAAGATACTGGTATCGGTATTCCGTCTGATAAACTCGATGTGATTTTTCAGCCGTTTCTGCAAGTAGATGGATCAATGACAAGAAAATACGGCGGTACAGGACTCGGCTTAGCTATTACAAAAAAATTAATTGAACAAATGCATGGCGCTATTTCAGTTAAAAGTAAAGAAAATGAAGGATCGTCCTTTACTTTAAATCTGACTCTGCCAAAAGATACTTCACAGATAGTAGACGTAACAGAAATTGAAAAATTCGATGAAAAAATTCCAGTGTTAATAGTTGACGATATACAATTAAATTGCGATATTTTATCTAAAATTTGCGAAAAATTTAATATGCAGCCAATTTGTTTTACTTCTGCGACACAAGCATTAACAAAATGGAACTCGCTACCTATAAAACCGCGCATTGGACTTATTGATATGATGATGCCAGAAATGGACGGAAATACTTTTGCGCAAAAATTAATTAAAATATCAAACAATTCTATTCCATTGATTGCTGTTTCTTCGACCATTCTAAAACATCCCGATACAAAATCGTTTTTTTCAGCATATTTATTAAAGCCAGTTGTTAAAAGAATGCTTTTTAATACTATAAAATTTGTTCTTTACAAACAAGAGCAAAATAAGAAAGAAAAAACATCGGCTAATTATTCTTCAAATATGAAAGAATTAGAAGTTGATAATAAGTTTAGTAAAATTTTAGTAGTTGACGATAATGAAATGAATATAAAAATTATTGTTACGCTTCTGCAAAAATTAGGCTTTTCGCAAATTGTAACTGCAAATAATGGCGAAGAAGCAGTGCATTGTGTTAAAAACGCAGAGTTTGATATTATACTTATGGATTTGCAAATGCCAGTAATGAATGGCATTGATGCGCTTAAAGAAATACGCAAATTAGGCGTAGATACTCCAATAATTGCGCTTACTGCTGATGCGATGCTCGGCAAAAAAGATAAATATTTAGAACTCGGATTTGACGATTATTTAAGCAAACCAATAGATAAAAAACTTTTCAATCAACTAATAGAGCAGTGGCTCAAAATTAATGAAAATAACGAACAAAAAAATCCACAAACTAACAACACAGATCTTGAAAATGAAACGATAGTCGAAGAATGGCTTAAAACAATGGAAGGCGACGCAGAACTTGAAGCCATTACGCTCGCTGTGGTTAAAGAACTTCCGATTATCTTTCAAAGTCTTCAAACAGCATTTAACAATCGCAATTTTAAAGAGTTAAAAGCGCTCGTCCATTCGCATAAGGGCTCAACGGGCAGCGTTGGTATTCAATCAATCTGCGATATTTTAACTGATATTGATAAAGAACTAAAAAATGAAATTCCAAATGAAATACGCATCGAACAAAATTTAAAAAAAATAAAGGAAATAATCACAAGCATCCCTAAAAAATATTTGTAAATTTAATATTAATATATTAACGCAATTATTTAAAAAATCAATTTTTGAAATATAATACTCAAAAGAGCACATATACAATTGAATTTTAAAAAGTAATTGCTTGATTTTTTTTTGATATATGGCAAAATATGAAAAAATCTTTAAATTAAATAATCAAAAATTATGAATGTATTTATGCCTGAATTAAGTGATGAAGATTTTGAGAAATTTAGTAAATTAATTTATGAGCAGTGCGGTATTTATCTGCAGCCGTTAAAAAAAGCGCTATTAAAATCTCGATTGCTGAAAAGATTAAAAGTTTTAAATCTTAATTCTTTTTCTGAATATTATAATTATCTGATGAAAGATAAATCGCAAAAAGAATTTACTGAATTAATAAATGTAATTTCAACAAACAAAACTGAATTTTTTCGAGAGCCAAAACACTTTGAATTTTTAAAGCAAGTATTAGCTGGGCAATATTCAAAACAACATAAAATAAGCATTTGGTCCGCAGCTTCATCTACTGGCGAAGAGCCGTATTCCATTGCTATGACTATATCAAATTTTTTTAATGATATAATTACCAAAGAAATTTTAATACTTGCCACTGATATTGATACTAATGTTTTAAAAAAAGCGCAACAAGGCGAATATGATAATGCTTCTCTTGAAAATCTTGATGAAAATTATGTAAAAAAATATTTTGTTGAATCATCGGATAAAAATAAAAAAATTGTTTGTGACAAAATAAAAAATATGATTAAATTCAAACAATTGAATTTAGTCAAGCCGTTTCCTTTCATCACTCAATTTGATATTATATTTTGTAGAAATGTAATGATCTATTTTGACGCGCCCACACAGGCAAAAGTTGTAACTCAACTTTACAATCATCTCAAACCAAACGGTTATTTATTAATAGGCCATTCAGAATCATTAATGCGCGTAAAAATTCAAAACTTGAAATATTTAGCGCCAGCTACTTATCAAAAAATAATTTAATAATTTTTTTATTATTTTTCTAAATGCTGATGCCGCGCTAAATATGTTTCCGCTTGTTTGACAGCAGTATATATATCAACGCAGACATTTTCAGCACCTAATAAATCATATAATCCAGAAGTTTTCAATACTTTCAACGGTTGCTCGCCTACTCCTGATAAAATCAGATGCTCGCCAGATTTTAAAGATTTATAATATAAATTTTTAAGATTATTGAGCGCTGTCGCATCAATAAACGGCACGCGTCTCATTCGTAAAATTCTTACTTTTGTTTTGCCTTTTATGGTCCTAATTGTTTCGTTAAATTTATGGGCAATTCCGAAAAAGAACGGTCCATTAATTTCATAGACATCTACGCCTTTTGGCAATTTCAACTGTTGCCTCTGCATATCTTCTTCATCGCTACCACTGATAAGTTTAATATCAGAAGCCAATATTATTCGTCTAATAATTATAACCATTGATACTAATAATCCTATTTCAATAGCGATAATTAAATCAAAAATTACAGTTAATAAAAAAGTAATAAGTAAAACAGCAGTATCGCTTTTCGGCCCTTTTAATAATGCCTTGAACGACCGCCATTCGCTCATATTATAAGATACGATAACTAATATTCCAGCAAGACATGGCATCGGTATTAATGCTGCTAATTTACCAAAAAATAAAAATATTAAAAGTAATATGATGGCGTGAATAATACCAGCAATTGGCGATTTTGCGCCGTTTTTAATATTTGTCGCTGTTCGCGCAATTGCGCCAGTTGCTGGTATCCCGCCAAAAATAGGTGTGATTACATTAGCTACGCCTTGCGCAAATAATTCTGTATTTGAATTATGATTACCGCCAATCATACCATCGGCAACCGTCGCAGATAACAATGACTCTATTGCTCCTAACATTGCTATTGTAAATGCGGCTGGCAGTAATTTTGTTAGCGTTTTATAATCAATCAGCGGCACTATTGGTTTTGGTATAACGCTTTTTATTTCGCCGAATTTTGTGCCTATTGTTTCAACTGGAAATTTAAAATAATAAACTATTAAAGTCGTAATAATAATTGCAATTAATGACCCGGGAATTTTCGTTGTAATCTTTGGAAAATATACAATTATCAAAATTGTCAAAAGCGCTAAAAATAAAGCATAATGATTCACTCTATTGAATATATGAAAATAAAAAAATATTTGTTCAATAAAATGCGCGGGCACTTCTTTAATTGGAAAACCAAAAAAATCTTTTATCTGCGTCGAAAAAATTACTACTGCTATACCGCTCGTAAATCCTACAGTTACTGGATATGGTATAAATTTTATAACATCGCCTAATTTCAAACAAGCCATCATTATCAATAAAATACCGGCTATAATCGTAGCAATAGTCAAGCCTCCTATTCCGTATTCTCTAATTACGCCTACTACAATAACAATAAAAGCGCCTGTAGGCCCGCCGATTTGCACGCGACTGCCGCCCAAAAATGAAATTATAAAACCGGCAATTATAGCAGTGATTATGCCCTGCTCCGGCGTTACGCCGGACGCAATACCGAAAGCAATAGCCAGCGGCAGCGCAACAATACCGACAATCACCCCAGCAATCAAATCATTAATGAACATCTCTTTTGTATAATATTTTAAAATTATAAATAATTTTGGTTTAAACATTTTCAATTGCTCCTATACCAATTTTGAATTAAAATAAAAATGAAAAATTTATGTTATAGTTTTTGCAATAAGGCGTTTGTATAACAGATGATCCCTTCTTCCCTACCTGTAAATCCCAAATATTCAGATGTAGTTGCTTTTATGCTAATACTATCTTTTTCTATTAATAATACATCTGCAATTTTTTTTTGCATTGTTTCTATATAAGGCAATAGTTTAGGTTTTTGGACAATTATCACAGAATCAATATTTACAATCTTGAACTGTAAATTTTTAATTATTTTTCGCACTTTTTCTAATAAAATTAAACTTGAAATATTTTTATATGTATTATCTGTATCTGGAAAATGTTTTCCAATATCTCCTGCTGCTACAGCGCCTAATAATGCATCCATAATGGAATGCGTTAGTACATCTGCATCTGAATGACCTAATAATCCACGAGTATGCGGTATCTCTACGCCGCCTAATATAAGTTTTCTATCATTGGCAAAACTATGAACATCAATACCTAATCCTATTCTAAACATAACAGCGCAAAATTATAAATATCAAAACTAAATTGTCAATAAAAAAAACTTGAAATTATTTTTTTTATTAATATAATTTTTTGCCAAATGTTTTACAATAATACTGAAAATATAATTTTGTTTTTAGCGAATAATAATTCAGAAAAAGCAATTATTGAATATTTGAATAATCGCAATACTTGTTTTTCAGAAAACGAATTGCAAATTGCGTCAAAACTGTTATTTCACAAATCGCCAGAAATCCGCTATAATTTTATAAAATTTATTGGCAGAGTAAAGGATTATAATTTAACAACAAATTTGTCGGCGGTGATTAACAACGAAAATGAAAAATACTATATTCAATTAGAAGCGATTTCTACGCTTATGAAATTAAGCGAAAAAGACGAAAAAATAAAATTAATCTTAAAAAAAGCAGTCACAAAATTATCTTCACATCATTGGCAAAATAAATATATCGCTAAAAATGTTTTGACAAAAGATGTATTTGATATTTTTATAAAATCAATAACAGAAATCTTGCAAACTCTAAAAATAGAAATTACCAATCATTCAATGCATCAAACAAAAAAATTGCAATTAAAAAATTCATTAGCAATTTCTTCTTATATATTTGGCGATTTAAACGGCTCGCTTGTTTTTAATTTTGATTTGACTACTGCTCAAACTTTGCTGAAAAAAATGTATGAACTAAATATTCTTAAAAACGGAATGATTGTTAATAATCAATCTTTAACAAAAATTTTTTTTGAATTGTCTATTTTAACAAATACATTCAATAAACAAATATCTGTAAATTGCCAAAAATTACATAATATAAATTTAGAATGTATGCCGGCATATTTTTTTAACCGCCAAAATATAATACTATCAGAAAAAGAGGACGACACTTATTTATTGAAATTGCAAACAAATATCGGCGAAATAAATTTCGGAATGATAAAACATTCTAATGATACTGTTATTAATGATTTCAACGAAATCGCCGAATTTCTAAAAGTTGATTTAGTTTCTGCTAATAAAATACAGATAAAATGCAAAACGATAAATTTTTCTATTGAAGGAATAAATATCGATAATCCTTTAATAATGGAACATAAAATTATGGTGACAAAAGATATTTTTCAAAAAATTATGAATTATTATCATATTATGTTATCAGAATGTCAAACAGACAAAAAAACTATCTCGCAATTGAATTACAAAACAAAATTTTTAACTTCTCTATGCGACGAACTTGATTTCTATATCCAAAACTTTATATTTTTTAAATTAGGACAAATAAATATCGAACTAAAAAATAAAGTGTTTGAAAATATCACCACATATAAACATTTATTAAAATATCCGGCAGATTTAGTGCAAACAATTTTAAATAAATTGGCTTATAATGAATTATTAGCAATAATTCAGCATTCTAATAATACTATTAGCAGCAAGATATTATTAAGCTGCTCGGAAAAAATGCGGCAGACAATTAATAATTCACTATCGCAGCAATCTTTATTTCATTCTGCTTTTATCTTCGATGCAAAATATAAATTAGGAAAATTAATTAAAGAATTTTGCGATAGCGATGAACATTATCAATCAAGCATAAAAAATTTACTCGCGTCTATTTCGGAATTATAATAATAAAATTTTTTTTTAATATTTCACCAGGAATTTTTGCAACTTAAAACTACCGGTATTGTTTTTATTAATATTTTGAAATCTAACCACAGAGAACGATTATGTATATATTCTAAATCAAATTTTAGTTTTTCTTCTATTGTCAAGCTATATCTGCCGTTAACTTGCGCAAGCCCTGTTAATCCCGGCTTTACTAATAATCTTTTTCCAGTTAACCCGATATGGTCATTTAAAAAATACGGGCGTTCAGGACGCGGCCCGACAAAACTCATCTCGCATTTTAAAATATTTATCAATTGCGGCAATTCATCAATACTTGTTTTTCTTAATATTTTACCGAAACTCGTGCATCTACTGTCGTTCGGCACAGCCCATACCGGCTTATCAAGTTCTGCATCTAATCTCATTGTCCGAAATTTTATAATCCAAAAATTTTTTTTGTTTCTGCCTACTCGCTCTTGTAAATAAAATGGTTTACCGCCGTAAAATAAATACATTATTAAAATTACAAAAATAAAAATCGGCGAAAAAATGATAAGTAATACTAATGCTAAAACAAAATCTATTGATGTTTTGATAAATTCATAAACAGGTTTGTTTTGATATATGTATTTTGATTCATTGTATTGTGATTTATTATTTATTGAAGTCATATTCAAATCTCACTGCGATACTGTATTTATCGGAATTTTGACGCTGCGCAGTTTCGGTTTTATATCTGTGAATATAATATCTGCCGCGCGTTTCGATTCTGAAAGCGTCTGATATTTTTCGTTCCCATTCCGCAGCCACACCATTTGCATATGTGTTTTTTTCCGAAGCGTAAAAATAATTTTGTTTTTTATATGTAAATGTCAAATTATAAATATTCGCTTTTTCTGTGAAAAAATTTGTGGCGGATTGCGGCGTGATTTTAAACGATAAACCTGTGTTATTCCAATAATTTTCCTTATCGTCTGATATTTGTTCGTCAAATCTGCGAACTAAATAATTATTTTCTAATTTTAATTCTAATAATTTATTGATTTTTTTTTTATAATAACCATTTATTGAATTAGCATAATTATCAAATTTTTTGTCGCTTGAAAAAATATAATTTTTTTCATTATTTTTTACAATGAAAGATAAATAATCCGTTTTATTTAGCGATTGTCTATAACCGAATTTTAAAATTCTGTAATTATAGCCGCGTTCAATATCATAATCATAATTCGTATATTCGTCTTCGGTTTCTTCATAGCGCTCGCCGTATTCTACATCTAAAAAAATTTTAGGATAATCTGCGGAATAAATATTTTTTATGCTAAAAACTAAAAATAAAAAAATGGTCACTAATTTTTTCATAAAATTTCGCCCCTTAAAATAATCTATTATTTTAATTTTCTTTTATCGGACCATTAGCTAGACCATTGACAAATTGATGAATTATAGGATTATCCGTATTTTTAATATTTTGCGGAATATCAATTCCAATTATCTTCCCTTTATACAGCATTGCGATTCTATCAGCGATTTTATAAGCGCTCGTCATATCGTGCGTTACTACAATTGATGTCATTTTTAATTCTTTGTTCGTTCTAATAATCAATTCATTTATCACATCAGATGTAATCGGATCTAATCCAGTAGTCGGTTCGTCATACAATAACAATTTAGGATTCATTGCTATTGCGCGCGCAATCCCTACGCGCTTTCGCATACCGCCGCTTAATTCCGCAGGATTCATATTCTCTGTATTTTTTAAATTCACTAACGCTAATTTTTCTTTCGCTATTTTCTGAATTTCTTCTTCTTTATAATTAGTGTGCTCGTATAATGCAAACGAGACATTTTTATAAACTGTCATAGAATCAAATAACGCGGCATTTTGAAATACCATCGCTATTTCTTTGCGCAATTCGTATAATTCGCTTTCAGGAATATTCGTAATATCTTTGCCATTTATATAAATTGCGCCTTTATCAGGTTTCATTAAACCGATTATATGTTTTAAAAGTACACTCTTTCCGCAGCCGCTTTGTCCGATAATCACAACCGCTTCGCCTTCGTTGATTGTTAAATTAACTCCATCAAGCACTACTTTATTATTTAGTGTCTTATGCAAATCTTCTATTACTATATTAAACATTTCACACTTTTGCTAATTAAAAAATATTTTGAATTTGCTTTGGTAAGTTTGTCAAAACAAATTCAAAATATTTTTTTAATCTTTATATTTACTTATTGCAAATTAGAACTGCATTTCTGCATTTTCCAATATTCATTAGCTACGCGTACAAAAATTTTTATTCAAGCAAATCATCTTTAAACACCGCGCCAGTCGCGGCAGATGTCACCATATTTGCATAGCGTCTTAGATAACCGGTTAATTTCTTTTGAGGATGTTTAATATTATTCATTCTATTTTTTAGTTCTTCGTCAGATACATTCAATTCTAATTTTCGAGCTGGTATATCAATAATTATTTCATCACCGTCTTTTATCGCCGCTATGATTCCGCCTTCTAATGCTTCTGGCGAAATATGCCCGATGCACGGGCCGCGCGTGCCGCCTGAAAATCTTCCGTCTGTAATTAACGCTACGCTTTCAGCGAGTCCCATACCGCATACTGCGGCTGTAACAGAAAGCATTTCACGCATTCCTGGTCCGCCTTTTGGCCCTTCATAACGAATTACAATCACTGTATTTTCTTTTATTTTTCCTGCCATTACTTCTTTCATTGCGTCTTCTTCGCAATTAAATACTCTCGCTTTGCCTGTAAATTTTTTCATTTTCTCTGATACTGCTGATTGCTTGACTACGCAACCGTCCGGCGCGATATTTCCTTTCAATACCGCTATGCCGCCTTCTTTATGATATGGATTGTCAATACTGCGAATAACTTCTGGATTTATTACTTTCGCAGATTCCGCAATTTCTAAAATATTTTTCAAAGCAACAGTATTAGCGGATTTTAACTTTGTTTTTAATCTATTTAATACCGCCGGTATTCCGCCTGCGTATTCTAAATCCTCCATAAAATGTTCGCCGCCCGGTCTGATATTTGCAATATGCGGAGTATCTTTCCCTAATCTATCAAACCAATCTAATGTAATTTTTATACCAGCAGCATTTGCAATTGCCGGTATATGCAAACAAGTATTAGTTGAGCCGCCGAGCGCTAAATCTACGCGTATCGCATTTTCAATGCTCGCTTCTGTAATAATTTTGCGCGGAGTAATATTTTGTTTGACAAGTTCTACTATCTGCATACCAGATAAATACGCAATTCTGCGTTTTTTGCTAAAACCAGCTAATGCCGTAGCGCATCCGGGAAGCGACATCCCCAAACTTTCTATTACGCACGCTGTTGTATTCGCAGTATACATACCTTGACAAGCGCCCGGACCAGGACACGCTGCTTCGCAAAGTTCTTCAAATTCTATATCATTAATCAAGCCCTTTTGATAATTGCCTACTGCTTCAAATGTATCGCGCACTAATGACCGCCGCACATTTTTATAATTGCCTGAATGCATCGGACCAGCAGTCACTACAATTGCAGGAATATTTAATCTACCTGCAGCTATCATCATTCCCGGATTTATTTTATCGCAATTTGTCAATAATACTAATCCGTCAAGTTGATGTCCTTGCACTACGCATTCAATTGCATCCGCTATCGCTTCGCGCGAAGGCAGAGAATAATACATTCCGCTGTGTCCCATCGCTATGCCGTCGCATATTCCGGGCACTGACAAAATAAAAGAATAACCACCAGCGCTGTGCACGCCTTTTTCTATCGCGCGTTCTAAATCGCGCATACTTATATGTCCGGGTATCAAATCAGTAAAACTTGATACTATTCCTATAAAAGGTTTATCCCAATCTTTTTTAGTCACGCCGGTAGCATAATACAAAGAGCGCGCAGGCATACGCTCTACGCCTTTTTTTGTGTTTTCACTTCGCATAATTAAATCACCTTCAAAAAAAATAATTAATAGAATTTATTTAATTGATTTATTAAGATTTGTCAATTAAAAAATAAAAGTATATCTAATATTGCTGCACCATACATTATAAGTAGTTTCGCCGCCGAATTTTCTGTCATTTTTTAATTCTAAATCCATTGTCTTTTCATACGAAAAGTAATATTTGAAATTAATATTATTTGTGTATGTTCTTGTTAATTCAGTTGCCGCGCTGTTCAACTGAAAACCAAAATTAGCAGTCGCTAATAATTTATTTGGCATTAATTTATGATTAAGATTCAGGTTTGCCATAAAAAATTTTAAATCGCCTGTTGTCATTTCTGTTTTATTTGCTAATACAAAAGCGGATAAAAACAAATTATTATTTAAAAATCTATTTGAATAAGTTGTAGAAATTCCTTTTACTTTACTGTCTGAATTTGACAAAGTTTTATCGTCTGTTTTTGAATAATTTATATTAGTTGACAACCGCGCTTTATTTATTTTTTTTGTATAAATCAATTTTACCGTTCCTTTCAATGAATCAATCGAATTATCTTCTTTTTCGCTGCTTTTTAAATATGTGCCTAATGCCACTTCATTATTATCGTCTATTGTCTGTTTGATATTATTATCCCAAATCCAATAGTCTGTTTTAATGCCTGATGTGTCAAATGAATCTTCTGAATATACTTCGGCATATCCTGAAAATAATGTATTAGTTAAAGCGTATTCATATTGCCCAAAAAATCCTTTATATCCTGTTTCGCTTGAATTTAATGACGGATTGCCCGCTGTATAATAATCTTTTCCGATTCTTTTATATTGCAGCGATGTCCGCAAATTTTCTAAAAAATCATATTTAAAAACTGTCAAAATGCTTTTGTCTTTTTTCAATAATACGCTTGCATCTTTTTTATCTTTATCGTATTCAGATCTGGCAAGGTCAATAATTAAATTCCCTTTTTTATCAGTTGAATTTATCGCGGTAGTAATAGCATATACGCGATTTTTTATAGGACCTAATATTGGCGTGCCAGTGTCTATTGAAGATTTATCGTCTTCAGCATAAAATACTGTTGCTGATATTTTCAAATCGCTATTCGCTATATAATCAGTTTTCAATCCGTTCAAATACTGCGTGTATTCTGCTGTTTGATTTAAAGTCGAAAGTTTTTCGTATTGATTTGATAATCCGCCGAAAAATTCTATATTCCATTTATTGCGAAATATTTTTAAATTTGCGCCTTCGATTTTTTGATTGTTTAATGTTAGTTCTGAAAACTGCGGATAAACCTGCCCGAAAATCATTGAATGCGTCGGCTTGATAAATTCTAATCTCAATGTTTCAAATTCAAATTTTTTGTAATCTTTTTTTTGAGTGTATAACAAATTGCCTATACCGCTAAAATCATAATCTGATATTTTGCCAGTCATCATAAATCTATAATTATATGCAGGTCCGCGATTATAAGCAGTATTATTCAGCGGCTTGTCAATATCTATATAAGTTATGCCGAATTCATTACTGCCAGTCAAATTCAAAGATTGAAGACTTTTATCTGCAAAAAATAAAATTATTAAAAAAATAATTATTTGAAAACTACATTTAATTTTTCTTTCCATAAATTTTCCTTTTATATATTTTTAATTTCATTCATAAAAAATTGTAATAGTTTCATTTTTTTCAGTTGTATTTTCCGCTCTGTCTGTTGCTCTTATCTTTAAACTTAATGTTCTGCGATAGCCCGGCGAATTCGGCGGAGGCGGCGGCAAATTAGGTTTTGTTAATTGTATATTCGCTTCCCACACTTGCTCTGAATCTTTTTCCGCGCCTTCTATGCGCTTGCAGTTAAAACCGTCAACTGTTACTTTATACACGCCGCTGGTCGGTTCTGGTTCGCGAACTGTTATTCTAACCTTATTATCTGATACTATCGGATTAACTTGAATCACCGGCGCAAGCGAATCTAAATTCTGTTCTCTAACTAACGAATTTGATTTGCCTGTCGATGTATAATTAAAAGTCGCTATCGGACTTTCAAGTCCAGACATAGTTTTACCGCGCAATTTTATTAAAATATTAATCGTCTTTTCTTGCGCATCAATTGTCAATCTATTTCTGCCTTGTTCCATTATCCATAAATATTGGAAATTTCCGCCAATCGCTTGAACATCGTCATTATTAACTTTTGTAATAAATTTATCATCGGATAAATTTATCATAATGCCGGAAATAGAAAAATTACCGCTGGCATCGCTTCGGCTTTGATATTCTGCTTCTTCGCCGTCAACTGAAACCGTTGCGCTGATTTCGCCTTCTATGCCCTGCCCTTGCGCAGTCAGCCAGCGCCCTTTTATTTCAGGAAGAGTAATTTGGCGTTTATATGAAATTCTGCCTGTAATATTCATCGGATTTCTTTTTGTCCATTCGGAAAATTCGCTGCTCGCTAATGTTATTGTCGGCGCAGGGCCTCTATCAAAATTTTGTCCGGCAGCAGGAGATATTATCTGCGGAGCTGATACTGCGGTTATTACATTAATATTTATCGCCGCTTCAGATGATGTCGCGCCTTTTGGGTCAATACCTACTACTGATATTCTATTTTGTCCGTCGCGCAATTGTATATTAGAAAATACTACTTCCTTCGCTCTGCTGTTCTGTCGCCCTACTTCGGAATTATTAACTTTTAAAACAATCGTATAATTAGGTTCTGCGCTGACTCTGATATTTATTCTATTAGTATATATCGTAGTTTTATCTATCGGCTCTGTTATTATAGGCGTTAAAACTGCTTTAATATCTTCTTTTTTTTGCTGGTCCTGCGCTTTTGGTTTCGCCGCGTCTGTATCGGCTTTTTCTTTGCCGGTAGCGGCAACTGCCGTATCAGCAGCTGACGCTGGCAACTCGCCGCGCGGCTGAGATATTTGAGTATCGCTCGGCTCTTGTTTTTCAATCGGCGCTTTCTTTTCTTCGACAGCAGTATCATCTTTCACATCTTTTTCCGGTTCTTCTTTTTTTCCTTCTTCAATTAATTTCTTTTCTTCTTGTATTAGCGTTTCTTTAAGTTCAATTACTTTTTCTTTTATCATATCAGTTAATACAACAAGCGATTCTTTTTCTTCAGCTTTTTCGATTTTTCCCAAATCACCGTCCGCTGAAATTTCTATTTTTTCGCCTTTGCTTAATTCTATCTTCCCTTTTTTAGATTGAACTTCAATCGCACCGTCAACAACTAAAAATTTTGCACCGCCCCGCGCATTTTCTAAAACATCAAATTCTGTGCCGCGCACGCCCGCTACTGCCGTAGGCGTGCTAACTCTGAATTCTGCACGCTCTTTTAAATCTTTTTTCATAACATTCGCTTTTAATCCGCCAAATACTACTTTAACATTTATATTTTTTTTATCTGCAATTGACGATAAATCTAAAACTGTATTTTCCGCTACTGTTATATTGCTGCCGTCTGACAATTTTATAATAGCAGATGACGCGAATAATGTCCGTATTCTATCTGTATTATTAACTTCCATATTTATTTTTGCCGGCAGCCATTCATTTGTATTTGCACGCTGAATAGATACATTGCCATCGATTTCAACTATTTTGCCGTTCGCCAGTAATTGCAAACTTGTTAAAAAAATCAAAAATAATATAAAACTTATTTTTTTCATAATATCACCTTATTTTTATTAAAAGATAAATGTCAATGAAAATCTATGGGTATTACCCAATTCTGAAATTTTGCCGAAGCCGTAATCAAAATTGCCAATATCAATATTTATTCCTAATCCAGCAGACCATTCTTTAAATCGAGTATTATAGCCGCTGCGTATTAAAAAATTTTTTGTAATGCCGTATTCCGTTCCGACAGCGAATTTTATTGAATCTTGATATTCTTTAAATTCCAGCTGCGCATTAACTAAAAAATTATCTAATATTTTATAGCCGGCTTCGCCTGTTATTTTTAAAGGAATATTCTCGCGCTCTTGGTCAAATTTATAATCATTTTTGATTTTTATGATATTATCAATAATTAACGCTGCGCTTAATTCTTCTATAATTTCATAATTCAGCCCTGCTGTTAATGTCATTGCCGTTCTATCTCTGCTCTGTATTTTTTCTTTGATATATCGCATACTCGCGCCGAAATTCAATGCATCATTCAAATTTAATCCTGCGCCTAATGAATAATACGAACTGCTGCTGTTGTAGTAGCCCAATAAAACGCCTGATGAATTGCGATATTCTATATTGTCAGCATTCAACATACTGAACCCTAAGCCCAGTCCTACTTGTTCAGATATTTTAGCGTTGAAATATGCTGTTTGATATTTCAAATCATCGAAATTACTAAATGGCTGAGTATACATTAAATACACTGATCTTTTGGATTTAGTCAAAAGCGCTGAATTTTCTAATGAAGATGATGGATCCGCATATTGTGTAATACCGGTTCTGCCTAATGAATAATTTCTTACTGAATTGCAATAATTCAAAAAAGCTGCTGATAACCCGCCTTCATCAGCGGCAAATAAATTTGTAATTGAAAATAAAAATACAAACAAAAAAATAAATGGCTTGGCTGGAAACATCATAACGCCTCCAAAAATTTATTAATAAAAGCAGCAATGATGCGCACAACTCTTTTATTATATAACAACAAAATAAAAAATAAAATAAAATTTCAAATTTTTAAATATTTATCCCAATCTTTCCAAACAACATCTATATTTTTGGATTTTAAAGTATCTGCAATTTCATATGGGCTGCGTTCATCGGAAATTTTAAATTGTTCTTCGGTCCGGTCATTTATATTATAGCCACCTGGATTAGTTTTTGAGCCGGCGCTTAAATGTGTAATTCCTAAATTAACTAAATTATCGCGAAGCGCAGCCGGCTCACGCGTCGATAAATTCAGTCCTGCATCTTGAAATACAATGCGCAGTGCAATAATTAATTGCGCCAAATTTTTATCGCTCACAGGATAACGCGGCTGAAAATCAGAAACTGACGGTCTTATGCGCGGAAACGAAATATTTATATGGCTGCGCCAATATTTTTTTATTAAATATTTCGCATGCTGCGCTAAAAATACCGAATCTATACGCCAATCGTATAAACCCAATAATATTCCGAGCGTTAATTCCTTTATTCCAGCTTTTGCGCCATTTTCTATCGCCGCTAATCTATAATTAAAATTTTGCTTTTGACTGTATTTATGCATCTCCTTATAAATCTCTAAATTATATGTTTCTTGATACAATGTCAGACCATCTACGCCAGCATTAGAAAGTGCCTTATATTCGCTTTCGCTTAATGGATATATCTCAATGCCAATATACGAAAAATATTTTATTAAAATCTCTATGGTTTTTAATAAATAATCCATTGTGATTTCATCTGGTTGCTCGCCTGAAACTATCAATATATTGTCAAAACCAAATTCTTTTATTTTTAATGCTTCGCTTTCGATTTCAGCAAAATTTAATGTTTTACGGCGCGCAAAATTTGTCGCTTTAAATCCGCAATACAAACAATTATTTATACATTTGTTTGACACATATAGCGGACAATAAAATTTTATTGTCTTACCGAATCTTTGGATTTTTATTGATAATGCTTTCTGCGCTAATTCTTCTAAATATTTTTCCGCTGGTTCTGAAATTAACGCAATAAAATCATCTATTGTAAAATTTGCGGTTTTTTTTAATATTTTTATTATATCGCTATCGCATACATTTTTTAATTTTGTTTTTATGGAAGATTCATCTAAAAAAAATATATCGTTCATTTTGTCCGTATCTTATTCAAAAAAATGTATTTTTTTATAAAATCCAACAAAAAATATTTCAGCGGAATATACAGAATATAAAATGCTTTATACAGCGGATATTGCAATCTTTTAAATATCAATATTCGCATCAAAAATTGATGCTTGAATATAATAAAACAATTGCGTTTGCGGTAAACATTATTATTATGCACTTTATAATATAATAACCTGTCTTCTAAATTACAAACTTTATAATGCTTTAATACTCTGCTCCACAATTCATATTCAATTCCTAATTTTGTAAAATACTCATTATAATATCCTATTTTATCAAATACTTCTTTTCTAAAAATTACAGCGCTGTGTATAAACGGATTTTCAATTATCAAATATTCATAAATTTCTTCATAACTCAACGGCTTATCAAAATTTCTTATATTGCCTGTTTCTACATACAGCAAATAGCCCTGCGAGCCAATCATACCGTAATCTTTATTTTGCTCTAAAAAATTTATCTGCTTGACAAATTTATCTTTTGCCGGCAAATCATCAGCATCGTTTATCGCGATATATTCGCCGCGCGCTTGCTTAATAGTAAAATTTAAAATTTTTGCGCGGCCTTGATGCTCGCATAAAAATATTTTTATGCGCTCGTCTTTTTTTTGATAGTCCTGAATAATTTTTGCAGTGGCATCAGTTGATCCGTCGTCTGAAATTAATAACTCAAAATTTTTGTAATCTTGCATTAATATCGCATCAAGCGTTTCTGTAATTTTATCAGCTACATTATATGCAGTCATTACAATTGATACTAATGGTTCTTTTTTCATAATCTAAAATTTTATCTCTTTATCTACAAAAATTCTAAACCAAATTTCTAATGTTATCAGCGCCCATAATCTAAAACCGAAATCTGCGCGATTTGATAAATGTGCGTCTATTAAATATTTTACAAAATTTACATCAAACAATTTTCTTTTCAAAAATTTTTCTGATAGTAAATAGTCATTGATTAAATATTTCAAATCTGTCCGCAATAACTGCGAAATCGGAATACTAAAACCTGTTTTCTTTTTTGTCAATATATCAGTCGGCAGCAAATCTTTTAATACTTTTTTCAAAAAATATTTTTTTGTAAAATTTGAGAATTTGTATTTTATCGGCATCTGCGCAAATAATTCATACATTTGATAATCCAAATACGGCGAACGAATCTCTAATGATACAGCCATACTCGCAATATCTGTAATAGTCAATATATCATCAGGCAAATATGTATGCGTATCAAGATACAAAATTTTATCCACTTCATTATCGGCATTTGCCGATGAATAAATTTTAAAAAAATATTCGTAAATTTCATTATAATCATTTTTAATTATAGAATTTTTTAGAATTAATTTTTCTTTGTCTTGATTTGGAAAATATGCGACCCATCTTAAATATCTATCTAATTTTTCTAAATTTAATGTATTAATGAATTTTTTTAATTTTGAGATTTTATTTATATTATTTTCATCTAACGGCAATAAATTATTAATATTTTGAATAATATTTTTTCTTAAAAATTTTGGAAGCGCATCATAATATTCTGCGAATTTTATCCAAGAATATCTATGATAGCCGACAGCGCTTTCATCGCCGCCGTCTCCTGAAATTACGACTTTCACATATTCTCGCGCTGCGCGAGAAATAAAATATTTCGGCAATATCGCGGAATCAGCGAGCGGCTCATTTAAATGCCAAATTAGTTTCGGAATAAAATCATAATCATTTAATTCAATATTAACTTCCGTATGTTCTGTGTCATACATTTTCGCTATTTGCCGAGCATATTGTATTTCATCAAATTCTTTATTTGCAAAGCCCATTGTGTAAGTTTTTAATTTTTTAGTTGAAACTTTGCTTAATATCGCGACAGTAGAGGTTGAATCAATACCGCCGGATAAAAATACGCCGACTGGTACATCGCTTATTAATCGCAAATGCGCGGCTTCTGAAAATGTATCAAAAAATTTTTGACACCAATCTTCAAAACTTAAAGAATGGTTTTTTTGAAAATTCAAATTCCAGTATCGCTCAATTTTTAAGTTATTGTTTTTGAAATATAAATAATGACCAGGTTTTAATTTCTTCACATTTTTAAAAATTGAAATGCTTGACGGAATATACTGCAATGTCAAATAATAATTTATCGCAGAATAATTTATCTCTTCATTAAATTCTGGAATTTCCAGTAATTGCTTTATTTCCGAAGCAAAATAAATTGTATTGTTGATTTGAGCATAAACTAACGGCTTTACGCCTAATCTATCACGCGCTAAAAATAACGAACATTCCGCTTTATCCCAAATTGCAAATGCAAACATTCCGCGCAAATATTGTAAACAATCTGTTCCGTGTTCTCTATAAAGATTTAAAATTACTTCCGTATCGCTGCGCGTTTTAAATGTATAGCCCTTTTTGATTAAATTTTCGCGATGCTCTAAAAAATTATATATCTCGCCATTATAAACAATCACAAATCTGTCAGTTGCATCGACCATCGGCTGACTGCCGCCAGATAAATCAATAATCGATAATCTATTATGACCTAACGCAATATTGTCTGAAATATAGGTGTTTTCTTCGTCAGGACCGCGATACGAACATATTGCGGTCATTTTATTGATTATCTTTTTTTTACTTTCTATATCGTATTTATCAAAAGCAAATCCGCATATTCCGCACATATAAAATTTTACTTAATAAACAAAAAAATTTTTCTGTAATTTTTGCTGGCTATCGCTAAATTCATAATCCGCTATTAAAATTCCGCGATTTTTTGCCATTATTATCGGCTTACAGTCTTTCATTAAACAAACTTTGCCGGGTGTTGATATTATCGTTTCTTTTAATAATTCCGTGCGCCAAATAAATATTTTTTCGTTATTATAAAAACAAAATGCACCGCCGCAAGCAGGTTTGGTCAATGCTCGCACTAAATTATGTATTTCTAAATCCGTCATATTTTGCCAATTTATTTTCCCTTCGTCCAGTAATCTTTTACAATAATATTGCGCTTTTTTTTCATCTTGCTTTTTTAATTTTAATCTATTACTTTCTATATCTTTTAATAAATCAATAACTAAATCTTTAAATAATTCTATACTTTTATCTGTGACATAATTAATATCATCATTTAGATTTATTCTAAATTGCGCTTCTTTTGCTATTGCGCCGCTGTCTATACCGCAATCTACTTTAATTATCGATATTCCTATCTTTTTCTCGCCCTTGATTATTTGCCAATTTAATACAGATGACCCGCGATATTCAGGCAATTTGCCGCCGTGACAATTGAATACGCCTAATTTCGGAATTTTAATAATTAGATCTTTCAATATTTGATTATAACTTATTATCAAAAAAATATCAGCATTAAGATTTTTTAAAGTATTATAACTTTCATCTGAATTTATATTTTCAAAAGTTAATACAGGTATTGAATACCGCTTTGATGTATTTATAAATTCTTCGCAGGATTTTTTTGCTTCTGAAACAACGGCTGTTACATTATAGCCGTTTTCTATTAAATGCTTTAAAATTTCTACACCGCGTTTATTTATACCAAAACATACTATATTCATTTTATCGGTCTTTCCTTTTATCTATTTTTTTCTTAATAAAAAATGATTGATTAATATGTTGCTTTCTTTAATAATTTCGAGTCCGGCTTCGTTTATCATTGATAATGTTTCTTCGCGAGAATATGTTTTTTGATTGCCGCTAATATAATTATCATGATTAACATGCCAAATTATATGATCGTCATCGCTATCTGGTTTTAAAAAAATTATTCTCGCTATCGGATATGTTAGTTTATGCTTAAACATAACCGGCGATAATTTTGTAAATTTATACATCGCTTCTTTACCAAAAATATTTACAATAAATCTCATTATATTCATTATTCTAATTTTTATTTTTCCAAATAATGTCGGCGGATGCATTATATAATGAAAATGTTAAATATCCACCTTTTTTTAATAAAGAAACCAAATGCTTTAATGTTTTTAACGGCTCATCTGTATGTTGTAAAACTTCTACCGCATTAATGAAATCAAAATATTCAGTTTGAAAAGGCGTCTTCGCCATATCGCCTAAAAAAAAATGAATAAATTTATAATCCGATAAATTTTTTTTAGCTGTAAAAATCGCAGCTGATAAATCTAACGCAAAAATTAATTTCGGATTTCGTTCAGCCGCTATTTTTGACCATCTGCCAGAGCCGCAGCCGACACCTAACACTTTTTTGTTTTGAAAAAATTCTGATGTTAAAGAATATTCTTCAAAACGAGTATAGGCGTTTTTATAAAAATATTCGTTTATTTCCGGACTCAAAATTTGCCACTGCTGTCCCCAACCGTCAACGGTTTCTTCGTCTTGCATTATATTTTTCACAACAAATTTTGGAACGCCATCTATTATATCATATTTTTGATTGCATTGCCCGCATATTATATTTCCGCTGTCAATCAAATCTTTATTATTAGCCAAATTATCAGATATTTTTAATTTTCCTTGACATAGCGGACAAACTAAATCTTCAATAATTTTTATATCCATAATTTTTCTCTTCAAATACTTTCTTTTACTATTTTAATCACATATTCAATTTCAGCATCTGTCATCTGCGGATAAATAGGTAAAGTCACACAGCGGCTACAAATATCTTCTGTAATCGGCAAAGAGCATTTATATTTATCTTTATAAAAATATTGCAAATGAACAGGCGGATAAAAATGCACTGATGCGCCTACGCCTTTTTCATTCAAAATCTTTACAAAATTATTTCTTTTATTTTTATCTTTCACGCATATTACATACATTTGATATACATGATAAGCATTGACATCTTGATATGGTATTGTTATATCCGCTATTTGCGAAAATCCTTTATTGTATCTTTCAGCGATTTTTCTGCGGTTTTCGTTCATCTTATCTAATTTTTGCAACTGATAATAGCCGAGCGCGGCTAATATATTGCTCATTCTAAAATTATAGCCGGCATAAGTTGCAGAACGAAACCACGATAATTCTTTTTCTAATCTATCGTATGTGGTGGTGGTGATACCGTGCCCGACTAATGCCCTCACTCGTTCCGCTAATTTATCGTCGTTAGTAGTTAATATTCCGCCTTCGCCAGTAGTTAGATTTTTTGTCGGAAAAAATGAAAAACAGCCGATGCCAAATGCCCCAGCTTGTTTATTCTGCCATAATCCGCCAATTGTCTCAGCTGAATCTTCTATCACTATCATATTATATTCTTCTGCAATTTTCATTATTTCCGTCATATTACAAACCTGTCCGGCATAATGCACGCACATAATCGCATTTGTGTTTTTTGTAATTTTTTTGCGAATATCTGCCGGATCTATATTAAAAGTTTTTTCATCAATATCTGCAAATACTGGTATTGCGCCAGCTTTTATAATAGCATTTGCTGACGCGACAAATGTAAACGACGGCAATATTACTTCGCCTTTTATTTCATTTGCTTCAATTGCTAATTGCAGCGCTGATGTGCAGGAATTCATCGTAATAGCGTGTTTTACTCCGACATATTCGGCAAATGCTTTTTCAAATTTTTTGTTGTATGGTCCGTGCGCTAACCAGCCGGATGCTAATACTTCTATTACCGCTTTTTTTTCTGCTTCTTCAATAAACGGAATACATAGTGGCACCTTCATTTTTATGTTCTCCTTATTTATTTTAATTTTCCTTCTTCAAATTTTTTTAAAACAAATTCTACATATTTTTTTAAGCCCTGTTCTAATGAATATTTAGGTTCATATCCCAATAATTTTCGCGCTTTGCTTATATCCAAAGCTCCGCGTTTCGGTCTGAATAAATCGCCTTCTGTTTCGATTGTTTTTATATTCGGAATTATTGTTTTTAAAATATCGACAAATTCTTTTAATGTTCTGCCTTCGCCGCGAGTAATATTAAAAATCTGATTTACCGCATTATCAGAAAATGTCGCTTTAACAAAACCGTCTGCGGTATCTTCAACAAAAGTAAAATCCAATACATTGTCTCCGCCGCGATGCAATGTCAGAGTTTTTCCTAAAATCGCATTTTCTACGAATATCTGACTTACGCGGCGATTAACATCTGTCGGGCCATAAACAGCGGAAGGTCTAATAATAGTATATTTTATTCCGTATCTTCTGCCGAATGTCTCTACTAATATTTCGCCGGCATATTTTGTGCCGCCGTAAATATCTTTCGGTTTTTTCGGATGCTCTTCATCTGCCGGTGTATATTGAAAATCCCCGTAAATCATACTTGACGAGGTATATACTACTCTTTTTATAAAATCCACATCACGCGCTATTTCTAATACATTCACCGCACCCTGTAAAATACTGCTCAGCGCTTCTTCTGAATGAGTATTAGATAAATCCGCAATCGGCAGCGCCGCTAAATGTATTATTCTATCCGGCTTGTGCTTAGAAATCACTCTGCGCACATTGCTTTTATCGCGAGTATCGCCGCGCTCAAAAATTATTTTATCTTTAATGCCTAAAAAACGCTCTGTTAAATATGTCTGATACAAACTATCAAACGGCGAGATGTATTGCACAAATGAATCATAAACAATCGGCATATGATTCAATTCTATTAATTTTCTACAAATATACGAACCAATAAATCCCGCGCCACCTGTTATCAATATTTTTTCGCTCATATATTTTCATCTCCGACAAAAATTTAAAAATAATAATTTTATTTTACTTTTTGATTTATTTCAATGATTTTTTGGAAAAATATAAACAAATTTAAAAATTATATTAAAAAATTTTGCAGCCAATATTCAATAGTCAAAAGCGAATATATTTTATTTGCTTGCGCATAATCATAAAGCGCGACGGTTTGGTATTTCATAAAATTATCTATATATTTTTTTAAATAATCAAAATCAATATAATTCAAAATCAACGCGTTTTTATTCAGCAGTGTTTCATAAATAAAACTTTTAAGATGCGTCCTAAACCATTTAGCAATAGGAGTGGGGAAACCTTTTTTAGAAGTATAATATAACTCTTCCGGCAAAATTCCACGCATCGCATTTTTAGTTAATGATTTCAATTCTAAATTATAAAGTTTTATATCTGAGTTTAATAAGCACCCAAATTTTATCATTTCATCATCACAGAATGGTATCCGCGCTTCTATTGAATGCGCCATTCCTACTTTGTCTTCTTGTAATAACAGCGTGGGCAAATAGGTCTTTAAATAAAGAAATGTCAGCAAATCTTCGTCTTCAAAATTTTTATTTTTTAAAATATTTGATGACAGCACATCAAATGAATTATAATGCGAATATTTTTTATAAAAATTATGAGTAAATAATTTTTTTTGATTTTTATTATTGAACATTACAAATAAACCATATTTAACATTTTCATCAATTAATAATGGATAAAATGTAAAATATAATAAATGCCAAATTTCAGAAAATTTTATTTTATGTAAATTACTGAATAAATAAAAAGGATTTTCTTTGGTTTTTCGTTTTAAATAATGCGCTTTGAAAACTTGATAGCCGGAAAATAATTCATCGCCGCCGTGGCCTGTTAATACTACTTTCACATATTTACTTACTAATCCAGAAACTATATATTGCGGCAAAGCGCCGGACCCGACTGAAGGTTCATCTAAATGCCACACCACTTTTTTCAATAAATTTTTGAAATCATCAGGCTTTATCTCAATTTCATAAATATTCGCGTTTATTGATTTTGCCACTAGTTTCGAAAAACAGCGTTCGTCATACGGCAGTCCCTCGTCAAAATAGCCGGTAAATGTATTTAATTTTTCTTTTGAGTGTTTTCTTGTAAAATATGCTACTGTTGTAGAATCAAAGCCGCCGCTTAAATATGCGCCTAACGGCACATCGCTAATCATCTGTCTTTGCACTGTCTCGGATATTTTTTCTAAAAATATTTTTTTGGCTTCATCTATTGTTACAGATATTTTTTTGTTAAAATCTAAATCCCAATATTTTTTAATTGTTAAATCATTATTTTTTAAAATGCCTAAATGCCCGGGCAATAATTTAAAAATATTTTTGAAAAATGTTTTGTTGTCGAGAATATTTTGGAATGTCAAAAAATCAATTAGCGTCTCTTCGTTTAGAGTTGATTTTACATAATTAGTAGAAACAATCGCTTTTATCTCCGAAGCAAAAATAAAATGATTATTATCCCCAAAATAATAAAATGGTTTTATCCCTATTTTATCGCGAGCAAAAAATAATTGTTTATTTTTATTGTCCCAAATTGCAAAAGAAAACATACCATTAAATATATTTACGCAATCATACCCGTATTCTTCATACGAATGAATTATAACTTCCGCATCAGTTTTACTAACAAATTGATGATTTAATTTTATAAGTTTTTCTTTTATCTCTAAATAATTATATATCTCGCCGTTGAATATCAAAACTAATGATTTATTCTCATTATAAATCGGCTGGCGGCCTGTGCATAAATCAATAATAGATAATCTTTTATGAATTAACGCTATTTTATCATCCTGATAAAAACCGCTGTCATCAGGGCCGCGATGCTTTATTACATCGCCCATTTTTTCGACGTTTTTGATGACTTCATTATCCACTTGATTTTTTGTATATATTCCTGCTATTCCGCACATAATTATTATTTTATAAATCAAATTTATCTTTCAACAATTTTAATGAACTTTGTATTTTATATAATTCATTTTGCATCTTTTTATTTTGATATGCTAAAAAACAAAATACTAAAATTTGCACGCCGACAGTTAATAAAATTACCATTAATGTTATTAGAGGGCGAGTGGGATTTAATGCTTTTTCTAAAAATTGATAAAAAATAAATATACCTATTGCAATACCTGCTAAAATAAATAATAATGAAGTTGTGCCTAATAACAAAATAGGCGCTTCATTAAAACTAAATAATAAATGACTTAATATTAATTTTTTAGCATTAAATTTTGATTTGCGTTTTTCATTTTTTTAAGGTCTAAATTTTGCCACTCTAAAACAGCAGGAATCTCGCCAATATTATAACCGAGCGCAAACGCTTTGGATATGATTTCTAAATGTATTTCTTTTTTATCTTGTTCTAATACAAGCGAATCTATAACATATCTTTTATATGCTCGGCACATACCAGAAAGCATTGTTAGTTTTCCAAATACAGACCATTTTAATATTATATTGCCCCATTTGCTTAATAACACTCTGTAAAGCGGCACATTGCGATAGCCGCCGCCTTCTAAATGAGGCGAGGCAATAATCATATCTAAGGTCGGATTTTTTTTAAAGTGTTCTAAAAATTCCAATACTATATTTTCGCCCCAAGATGAATCCGCTTCTGTGGTGATTATTATATCTCCTTTTGCGGCTTTAAAACCCTGTCTTAATGCATAGCCGCGACCGCGATTTATTTCATAACTTACAATTTTTAATTTCTGATGCTCAGCGGCTATTTTACTTACGATTTCTAATGACTTATCTGTGCTGCCGTCATTAACAACAATATATTCCCATTCTTCTTTTAATTCTGATAATTTTTTCAGCATATTCTTTACTGATTTCTCAATAATTAATTCTTCATTATACATCGGAGATATTACTGTTATCATCATAATTTTATTCTCCTGATTTTTTTAAATAAGGTTTTATTTTTGCTTTTATTGTAATTACTAAATTAATTGAATAAACTGGTATCTGAAATGGAAAATAATTTATATATGTGATATCAAAAAAATACGATAATGTCCTGATTATCTGATTAGCGTAATTCAAATGATCAAAAAACATTATTTTAGCAAAATCAATATTGTATTTTTTTTTGAGTGTTCTGCAGGATGTTAATTTTCTTATAATTCCCATTAATTTACTTTCTTCAATCGGAATTGATGCCCATAATTCGCCATTATTTTTTAAAACTCTTATTATTTCATAACAGGCAAACGACAGATTTAAAATAAGCTCTAATGTATAAATAGAAACAAAATAATCTAAACACGAATTCGGCAGCGGCAGCGCATCTATTGACGCTCTTATAAAATTTAATTCGGGATATTTTTGTTTTGCTAATGTCAATGATTTTTGATTGACATCAAAACCATAATAATTTTCAAAAATATCTAAATTTAGTTCATCTAATAATCTGCCTACTCCGCAGCCAGCGTCAGCAATACTAATTTTCGATTTTTCTTTAAGCCATTTTCTAATCAATAAATATCCAAAATCGTGACCGTATTTAAAAAAAATTGAACGATTATCTATCGTATTATACGCTTCGCTATATATTTCAGAAAACCATTTATCTAAATCATAATCATTCTGCGGATAAGGCGGTTGCTGTTTAATCAATTTATCTTGACAATAAAAATTGGGAATATCGTCAATTATTTCAAATTCTTCTAAATCATTAATATATTTATTTCCATATAATTTTAATGGCTTATGAATAATTGGCGAAACTAATTGTATTTTATTAGTCATAATAATTTTTTTAAAATATTTGATATTCTTAATGCCGCTTTGCCGTCCCAATATTTTATATTTTTAGATTTTTTATAATTATTGTTCAATATCTGTTTTATTATAGAATTTATTAATTTGAAATTATCACCTACTAATGTATTTGTGCCTTCTGTTATCGTAATTGGCCGCTCTGTATTTTTTCTTAATGTCAAACACGGAATTTTTAAATAACTCGCTTCTTCCTGTATCCCGCCAGAATCAGTTAATATAAATTTACATTCTAATAATAATTTTATAAAATCAATATATCCTAACGGCTCTGTTAAAACAAAATTTTTAAAAGTTTTTATATATTCATCTAATTGATAAGTTTTTAACATTTTCAAGGTTCGAGGATGTATCGGAAAAACAACAGTTATTTTTTTTTGGATACTATTTACTAATTCCAAATATTTTTTTAAATTATTACTATCATCGACATTTGATGGTCTGTGCAGCGTAATAATACAGTATTCATTAGATTTCAATTTCAATTTTTTTAGAATATCGCTTTTATTTTTAGATATATTTTCAATTAACGAATCAATCATCAAATTGCCAACAAAAAATATTTTTTTTCTAGAATGCCCTTCTTGTAGCAAATTATCATCTGCGTCTTTGCAAGTAGTAAATAAATAATCGCTTATAGCATCTGTCACAATTCTATTAACCTCTTCCGGCATTGTCATATCGCGACTGCGCAAGCCGGCTTCAATATGCGCAAGTTTAATATTTAACTTTTTAGACACTATAGCCCCAGCTAATGTAGAATTCACATCGCCCACCACTACTACTAAATCCGGCGAATAGTTTGTTAATTTTTTTTCTAATTCTATCATTATTTTAGCGGTCTGTTCTGTATGCGTGCCACCGCCTATTCCTAAAAATACATCTGGCGCAGGCAGCCCTAAATCTTTAAAAAATATTTTTGACATATTGCTGTCATAATGTTGACCTGTATGTATTAATAGTATATCAAATATTTTTATTTTTTTGAGCTGCTTCACTAACGGCGATGCTTTCACAAAATTTGGACGCGCGCCTACTATTATCGCAATCTTCTTCATAAATTATTCTTTTTTATCCTTTCAAAAATTTCAATATTCGGATTTATTATTTTATATCTGCCTTCTATTTTCCAATTTTTAAAAATATAACCGTTTATTCCAATATCCAAATTCTTTGATAATTTACATATTAGTTTGTATTCTTTATTATTCAATAAATAATTATAAAATTCCGTATTTTGCGGAAAATCTTTTAAATATTCAGAACTCGATATAACAAAATAATCCGGCTTTATTTCTTCAAATTTTTCTATTCGTTTTTTTAATATTTCTTTTGGATTTATTTGGTATTCTGCTATAACTTTAGTAATTTCTTTATGAATTTCTCTTTCGCTTACTGATTTTTCAGAATAATCCAGCCGCGCTATTTGAAATTTATTTTGGTTTTTATATTGGATTATCGGCGGCGTATAATAATAAAAATTTATCACGCCAATAATCGCGCCTTCTGGAATATTATCAATTATATAATTTGACGCTTTTTCTCTTATATCTTCTTCATTAAAATGCCGCCAAATATTATATGAATAATTAATAGTTGAATAAAATATAATTAACAATATAACTGCAAATGCAAATTTAAAAATTTTAAGTTTTAATATTTTAAATATATCGCCAATAAAATATCCGATAAATACAGACATCAGCATATACATTGGAGTTAGATAATGAAAAAAATGATATTTAGAAATTATAAAGACAAAATAATGAAACCAAAAACCAATAAATAAAAAATAAAATTTATTTTTTTCTGGACTTTGATTTTTTTTATCGCGGCAAATCTTTAAGATGATATATATAATTGACCCCGTAAATAAAATATATAAGCCCAGTCCCAAGCCAATTATAGGTCCGCGAAATAAATAATAAAATCTTTGAATATAATGAATATTTGCAATAGTAGGTAATTTCGAATGATTAAAAAACATTGTCTTCATTATTACAAGTATCCGCGGAAAATATTTTAAAAAATATGGCGTGCCTGCAATAAATGCAAAAATTGCAATAAAAAATGAAGATATTATTTTTTTATCAAAAATATTTGAAAAAAATTTTTTTTCGCTGATTATTAAATGCGCGGCAAATAAATAAACAAATGCAAAAATACCGTCATATTGCAATGCGCCTGCTAATCCTGCAAAGATTGCGCTGAATATATAATATTTTTTGTTTTTAGTAATTAAAAGATTATATGAAAAATATATGCTTATCAAATACGGTAAAAGTATAGGAATATGCGTATAATAAAAATGCGATTCTAAAACATACACCGGAATTATTAAAAAAATAAAAACGCAAAATAATGCGGTATTAAAACTAAAAATTTTTTCCACTGTGAAAAATAAAACTGTCACAGTAAAAATAAAAAAAATATTCGCTAATATTCTACCGATTAGATACAATTTTGAAGTTTCTATTAAATTATTTTCATAAAAATTTCTGTCATTTGTCACTGTTACTAAATTCAGCATTTGCGCAAATTTTATCGCTGCGCCAGTCATATATATAAATAAATCACCATTACCGATTCTGCCCGGGTCAAAATTTAATCGAGACGGTTGGAAATTTTGCATAACAAAAAGCATAGATGATTCATCCGGGTGATATGTCCGCAAACTTAAAGTTTTATACGGCAGTCCCCACTTCAATCCAGAAAATTTATATATACAAATAATAAACAAAAAAATTATAATCGCTATTTTTTTTGATTTTGTCATACAAAAAATTAATAACTTTTTAAAATTTAATTTATAAATTTTTCACAAATTCTGCTACTTTTTCGCAATATTTATTCAAATCAAATTTTTCTTCAATCATTTTATAGGCATTTTCTGAAAATTCAATCATTTTTTTTGGATTATTCAAAGCATATAAAATCGCTGCTCTTATACTTTCTGCGTCTGTTGAACATAAAAGACCATTTTCTTTATCTTTGATTATTTCAAGATTCGTCGGTATAGCGCTTGCAATTACCGGTATTTTACAAGCCATTGCTTCAACAAGCGCATTTGATATACCTTCATAATATGATGGTAAAATAAAAACAGAATGTATATTTAACATTTTTATTACTTCATCTGAATCTAATTTTCCATAGAATATTGCATTTATTCCAAATTTATTTTTATATTCAATTAATTCATCTTTTAACGAACCATCGCCAACTAAATGCAATTCACAATTATCCAAACCATTCATTGCTTTTAATAAATTAAATAAATTTTTTTCCGGTTCTAATCTACCTATAAATAATAAACTATTTATTTTTCGTTCTAATTTTAAATTTCTATAATATTCTAAATTTATCGGCGTTGGCAATACCTCAATTTTGGCATTAGGATTGTAATTTAAAATAAATTCTTTTTCTATTTTATTAATAGCAATATAATTATCAATGAATTTTAATATAACCCAAGTCCAAATTTTTACAAAAATTTTATATAAAAAATTTTTTTCTTTTAACCTTATTTTGCATGCCCAATTAAAATTCCAAAACACTACTACTTTTTTATTTTTAAAAAAAAACGAACAATATAGAGGATATAATGAACTTTGTACTTGCAAACCAAAATAATAATCAGCTTTTTTTAATATTTTATAATGCAATATAG
>JAKPEO010000115.1 GCA_029551925.1 bacterium | reverse complement strand
ATGTATCCGCAGAAATTATTGAATTGAACGCGGCTGCGGATAAATGCGTTAATTCGTTTGAAACAGGCGCGTCTCGAACTGAAATCAAAAAACAAATAGATACAATAAAATCAATATTTGCCGATGAACAGATGATTAATTTTCTGAACGGCTGGTATTTGATAAAATTTGATATTGATAAAAATAAGGGATTAGCCGCGCTTTTCAAATTCATTAATTTTGGTGAGCCGAACAGATATCGCGATAAAGCCGAAAAGATTTATCTGTCAGCGCGATATTCAGAACCGGCGGCAAACGAATATTTGAAAGCGCGGCAGTTGGAATCGTTTGAACAGCAGCGGTTGACCGCCGCCGCTGATATTTATAAAAAGTTATTAAATGCTCAACCTGATTTTGATGAATGCAGATGGCGGTTAGCGGATATTTATTTTTGTCTGCAGAATATTGACGATGCGATTAAATTGATTAACGACCATAATTTTATTAATTCGCAGTTGTTATTATTTGATATTTATTCGTTAAAATATTCTGAATATAAACACGAAATAAAGATAGTGGTTGATAAATTATTAAAATCTGAATTTAATAATGAACCGGAAATATTAATACGAGTATTGCGGTTTAAATATTATTTTAACGAGAAAGACGCGCGTTTTTTTGAACTGCTGACACTTCTCAAAAATAACATAAAATACAAAGACGAGCTTGTATATTATGACGATAAAATTTCAGATGAACATTTTAAAAATGCTGACGATAATAATATTTCAGAAAATAATTATATCGAAATAAAAGATGACAGGATTAAAACAGTATTTTCGAAAGTTCTTAACGCGGCATTTGAATGTTTCGGTTTTGACAGAAAAATTGAACTGAAATATATTAACGAGAAATCCAATAAGAACGCGGAATTAATTTTGTCGGATAACGAAAAAATAATTATATCAGAAAATTTAATGAATTATTTAAATACGCATTTCAAAGAATATTTTGAGGACGCGGCTGCGATAATGCTTGCGCACGAGATTGCGCATCTTTCTAATAATGATTATACAACCAAACAATTTATCAGAAAGAATATAAAAGACATCGGGGAACGGCGTAATGCATATATCAAACTTGAGACGGACGCTGATAAGACCGCTATATTCATTTGTCTTAAAGCTGGATATAATCCGAAATACCTTGTGAATATACTGCGCAAATTTTACGCAGATTTTGAATCGGATATAGAGCATCCGTATTACATCCGTATAATGAACGCGAACGAAACATATAAAAATCTTTATCTTGCGTATAATCTTTTTTTTGACGGAATCCATTATTTTAATAACAAACGATATACTGAAGCGCTGCAAAAATTTATTTTGTTCAATAAGTTTTTTCCGAATCACAAAGCGTCGAATAATAATATCGCAATGATTTTTTATAAAGATGCGGTCAAAGAATTTTACAGGAATTATACGCTTGAAACAGACATCGATTTGGAAATCGGTTTTGCAAATCCGCAGATATTAATGAGGGGCGCAGAAAATACGAATTATAAAAGTTTAGGTAAAATCAATAAATTTTCAATGAACCGCGCAATAAATATTTTGGAAAAATTGACAGCGCGCTATCCTGATTATTGGCAGGGCTTAAATAATCTTGCGTGTATGTATATAGACAGCGGTGAATACGAGAAAGCGGAAACAGCATTAAACAAAATACCAGCCGACTACAAACACGCAGCCGCAAATAAAGATGTATTAATAAATTTAAAAAATAATCGGAGGAATTAAAATCTATTATTAATTGACAAAGTTTAAAAAAATTTTACAATTTATTAAAATCAAGATACTTAAATTAAATGCAAATAAAAATTAAAATATTTTTTTTCTCAGTTATTTATTTTTTTTACATTCCATTATTAAAAGCCACAAATGTATATGCATTAAAACAAATTACAGTTTGGGCAAAAAGCACAGAGTCAAACGCAAAATCATTGATATTGGATTATATTAGAATTAATTATTTTTACGGGAGATAAATTATGAAAAAATTTAATATAATAATTACAGCAATTTTTATTATTATAGGATTAATCACTATAAATAAAGTTTGCGCAACAGATATTTCCGGTGTAATTAATACTAATACTATCTTTTCAGCCGCTTCATCGCCA
>JAKPEO010000096.1 GCA_029551925.1 bacterium | reverse complement strand
TATTAATTACAGTTCGAGTATGCGCTATTCTTGTAGTGGTCCTTAAAATAACTGGTATATCGAATTTTTCTGAAAGTTCAAAAGCGATTTTTGTGAATCTGCGCGCTTCTTCCGCATCTGCCGGCTCTAATATCGGCACTTTTGCAGCGCGTCCGTAATTTCTATTATCTTGTTCGTTTTGTGAACTGTGTAATTCCGGATCGTCTGCGCAGACAATTACTAATCCCGCTTTAATGCCAGTATAAGCGAGCGTAAATAATGGGTCAGCCGCTACATTCATTCCAACATGCTTCATAGTAACAAGCGCGCGCGCGCCCGCCAGACTTGCGCCTATCGCTACTTCTAATGCTACTTTTTCATTTGGCGACCACTGACAATCCACGCCTTCATATTTTACAAGATTTTCTAATATTTCAGTGGAAGGAGTGCCCGGATATGCCGCGGCAAATTTTACATCAGATTCATAAGCACCGCGCGCAATCGCTTCATTGCCAGACATAAGTTTTTTGGTTGTTGACATTTTCATTATTCTCCATTTTTTATTTTGAAATTTTTTGAAATAAAAAAATAAGAAATGTTATTATATTATATAAAAAAAAATAAAACAACAATATTTTAAAAAACTAAAACTCAATAACATAACAATCCTGAAGCGTCAAAAAATCTAAAAAGATTTCGTGCTAAATTTTAGAAAAAAATGTAATAAAAATGATAAAAAAACGAAAAAGATAAAAATAACCCTCGCGCCCCACAAAAAAGATTTCATGTTGATGCAATTTTGAAAGAAAAAAATTGAATTTTTCAAAAAGCGGATTTTTTCAAACCCAAAATCAAGAAAAAAAATAAAAAAATAACTTTTTCAAAAATATTATATAGTATAAATATTATTTAGCAATATAATTTAAAAAGGGGGCGTTATGGCTTATCTCATCAAAATTCCCAAGATTGAGAAGACCAACAAATCAATCTTTTAAGAAAAAATTAGGGAGACATTTTTTTTTTTAGCGTTTTAAACAATTATGCCAAAGGCATATTTGATAATTTTAAAAATTTTATAACAGATATATTGGCAGTTGATGCGGTTTTATTATAATGAAAACCGCTAATCATTGTTTTTTTAATATTTTAATTTTTTTAGCGATTTTTTTTTAATATTTCTTTGTTAGTTTAGTTGCTGAAGCAATATCGGTTTAAGAAATGAATTCATTAAAATATGCTATTCTTATTGATCCTAAAACAGCATAAAATTTTAAGTTTTTTTTAATTCATTTCCTATTTTTTTTTCTTGTTTTTTTATCTACCTTTCTTTTCATTCGTCAATGTTGGACTTGCATAAGTATTTTTAATTATTTTCTTGATTTATTAAAAACTCATAATTATAATCAGCACAAAAAATTTATAACTTTTGTTAATTGTGATGCGGAGGAAAAAATAATGAAAAAAATAATTATTTTAGCAGCGTCGTTATTGATTGTAGCGATAGCTGGAAATATTGTTTTATATAATGCCTATAAAAACCAGAAAAAAAATGTAGATGAATATTCTACAAAATTAAAAAATCTTGACAGCCAACTGCAAGAAACTAAAAAACAATTAGACGAAGAAACGCAAAAACGTCAGCAATTTGCCGATGTTTGTCAGACATTGCAAAACCAAAATGAAAAATTACTCGAAAAAATCAATGCGCTTCAATCTCCGAAAAAAAATAAAAGCAGCAGTTCCGCTGCGAAAAAAAGTCAACCGCGTAAAAAAACAAAATCTACAAGAAGATAATTTTTTTTAGCATAAATATTTATTATTATTTCAATTCGTCGAGACGGCTGGCAATATTAACTTCCGCTTTGAGCGGAACATTTAATTTAATTATATTTTCCATAGTTTGTTTTAATTGCGCGGCAAAATCATTTGCGCTATTTTTTGGAATTTCAAATACCAATTCATCGTGGATAGTTAATATGCACTGAGCATTATATTTATCGCAGAGCTCGCGGGTTTTGAGCATCGCTAATTTTAATATATCTGCGGCTGTGCCTTGAATCGGCATATTCATCGCCATTCTAATGCCGGACTGCTGCACAACTTTATTTTTTGATAATAATTCAGGTATATATCTTCTGCGTTTGAATAATGTTTCAACATATCCATTTTTTTTAGCGTCAAAAATTAAATTATCAAAATATTTTTTGATGCTTGAAAATTGATTAAAATAATTGTCAATAAACGCTTTTGCTTGATTATGAAATAACCCGGTCTCCATTGCTAAAGAATGCGCGGACATACCGTAAAGCACGCCGAAATTTATTGTTTTTGCTAATCTGCGCATGTCTTGCGTCACAGCCGCAGCATCGTTAATATCAAAAATTTTTTTAGCTGTTGAAGTATGTATGTCTTCATCATTAATAAAAGCATTTATCATATATTCGTCATTTGAGAGATGCGCGATTATTCGCAGTTCTATTTGCGAATAATCAGCATTAACTAAAAGATATTTATTTGAATAAGATTTGAATGCGCGGCGAATATTTAAAATATCAGAATGAGTAGTAGGTAAATTTTGCAGGTTCGGATTATTACTTGAAAATCTGCCGGTCGTTGCGCCAGTTTGATTGAAATTACAATGAATTTTACCGTCGCTGTGAATATGTTCAATTAGCGGCAGAATATAGCCACTCAAAATTTTTGTGAATTTGCGATACTCTAATAATAATTCCGGCACAATATGAAAATGCCGTAATTTCAATAGCGTTTCATTATCTGTCGAATACCCGGTTTTTATTTTGCGCTGCGGTATCAATCCCAATTTATTATATAATGCGTCCGCTATTTGTTTAGGCGAATTGAGATTTATCTCTTCGCCTAATTCTTTATAAATATTTGCGCTTATTTCATTGACTTTTGACGATACTGTTTTTTTCAAATTCAGCAAATATTCCTTATCTACCGAAATACCATAAAATTCCATATACGCAACAATAGTCAATAATGGAATTTCCAAATTTTCAAATAATTCTAATTGATTTGTTTCTTTTAATTGCGCGGTCAATAAATCTTCAAGCGCCGTATAATATTTAAAAAAATTACAGATTTGTTTTTGAAGATTCTCTGTTATTGATTTTTGAAATAAATCGATATTTTCAAATTCCAAATTATCTATATTGTTAATATCAATCGAAAAAAGTTTTAAAATTATAGAATATATGTCTTCATCTTTATGCAGCATACTATAAGAAATGCGATAATCAAAAATAATTAAGTCATTAATATTTAGTTTCTGCTGTATAAATAATTTCAGCAAAATCTTCAAATCATATCCGCAAATTCTGATTTTATTTGCGGTAATAAATTCATAAATTTTTTTTAGCATATTGTCATTAACAGCAAAATAAAATATATTAGCGGAATTGACAAAATACAATACATCGTTATTATTTAATTTCGCAATATATACAAAAAAATTCTTTTTAATATCTAAATTATCAAATTGCGAGGCGCCGGTAATTTCTGAAATTTTAAAGCCATCTGCTAACTTTTCAGATTTTACGCTGTTTTTTTTGTCAGTATCATCGGCAGCAGCATCAGACAATTTCAGTTCTTTGATAATTGAGAAAAATTCTAATCTCTTAAAATCATCTAATACCGCATTAATATTATTTATTTCAAATTTTTTCAGTTCAATATTTAGATTTAGTTGGTTGTTAATTTTAACAAGTTGGCGGCTTAAATATGCGTTATCTTTATTTTTTAATAATTTATTGCGCAGCGCTTCCGGCTTGATTTTATCAATATTTGCATAAATATTGTCAATACTGCCAAATTCATTTATCAATTTTTCAGCGAATTTAGGACCTATACCTTCGACGCCCGGAATATTATCCGAACTATCGCCGATAAGCGCTAAATAATCAACAAATGATTCTAATGGAATTTTATATTTTTCTACAAATGCTTGTTTATCGATAACATCAATTTCGCTAATACCTTTTTTACTATTTAAAATTTTTACATTATCATCAATTAACTGATTCAAATCTTTATCGCTCGAAAATATAAAAATTTCAAACTGCTGTTTATATTTATTTACAAGCGTTCCGATAATATCGTCAGCTTCGTAATTTTGTAATTCAATAACATCAACATTCATTTTTTTCAGGATATTTTTTATTTCTGAAAATTGCGGTATCAAATCGGCTGGCGTCGGCTTGCGCGTCGCTTTATATTCAGAATAAATTTCGGTTCTAAATGATTTTTTGCTAATATCAAAAACAGCCAACAGATATTCTGGTTTGTAGGTCTCTGTAATTTTAATCAACATTTTAACGAAACCGTAAATTGCATTTGTGCTATTGCCCTTGGAATCAGTCAGATTTTGAATAGCATAATATGCTTTATAAATCAATGAATGCGAATCAATAATAAATATTTTTTTTTTCATTTATAATCGCCGCTTAAAAATAATCCAGACCAATACATCGGATGCGGATAATCCGCTTTAACTTTTAATTGGGCATTGCGCAAACTTTCGATTTTGTTATGAACTAAATAATTTCTATAAAAATGCTTCATTAATAGCGAAGTAGTCAAATCGTCAATGCGCCAAAGCGACGAAATTATTGATTTTGTGCCTGCATAGAAAAATGCGCGATTTAAACCGATAATTTCATCGCCTGCTTGTATTTTACCTAATCCTGATTGACACGCGCTTAATGTCACTAAATCCGCGTTCAACTTAATTTCAAATACATCTAATGCCTTAAAATCTCCATCTAATTTCAAATCTGTATCTTCGACTAACTTCAGCGCTGAAAATAATGGATTGATAGAATTAAATTCGCCGTGAGCCGCGATATGTATTACATTATATTTTGCAATATTATTGACCACCCAGCTTTTACGCGCTTGCTTGCGCAGCAATACATCTACTTTATTAAATTCAAATTGTATTGACTGCGCTTCTAATTCCGCAAGCGGCAAATCATAATGAAAATCACCTAAATCCGGATTGCCAATCGCTAAAATTTTTAAATCTTCTTTCAGCAAATTATTTTTTGTCTGAGTTAACACAAATTTCGATAATGATAATGACGCGAGATAAAACAGATTGTATTTATCAACTATATAATAATCTTTTGATTTTAGCGCGGCAAACGATAAATAATGCAATTTTTCAAATGGAATTATACCTATATATTTTTTTGTTTGAATATGCGGTTCTGCAGCGGAAAATAATAGTTCGTATAATTCATTAGATATTTCTTCGATATACGCTTTATCCTGAATACGTCTAATAAAATCAGCAACCGCTTTTTCGATATGCGTGTCAGACGCTAATTTTTTATCAATAAAAATCAAAGTGTCATTTGTAATAATCCAATAAAACAATTTATTTTTTGAATAATAATATTCAATAAAAGCGACATCAGTATCAATATAATTTTTTGCTTCGTCATAAGTAATAGCATTTACTGAAACTAACGACTCAAGTTCGGGATTGTATAATTTTAGTTTTGTCAAGGTTTCATTAATTTCAATTTTTAGATTTTCGATTTTGATATTGAAATTTTTTTTGCGCTGCGAATCTTCAAGTATCGCCATCTGTCGTTCGAAATTATCTAATTCTGCGCGCAGAGATTTTACTTTATTATATAAAACATTAGCGTAAGTATCGGAAAGATTAATATGATGATTGCCGAGCAAATCAATAAAATTTCGCGATTTAAAGCGCTCTAAATATTCAAGCGCTTTTTGCGGATTTTGCAAATCAACATATAATTCAATAATATTATCAAACAAATCTTTTTTATCAAAGAAAAATCCGTTGGTTAATTCTTCTATTTTTAAATCGGCGCGAAGATTTTCAACTATTTCTACCGCTTCAATTAAATATTCGAGCGCTTGTTTTTTATCTGTTTCTAAGATCGCAAGCGCTTTGCCGTATAGCGCGCGCCAAACAATCTCTTTCATTGAATATTCTTTCGCTTGCTGCTGCGTTTTATCAAACCACTCAAATGCGATTTTATTTTTTGCTAATTTTAAATTTAGATTGCCTAATTCTAATGAACATTTTACAAGATTGATATTATTCTTGATTTCAACGCTTAATTGATAAGCGTCATTCAAAAATTTTTCCGCAGATTTTAAATCATTAGCTGCTAATTTCAGCATGCCAAGATTGCGATAGTCATAACCTATAGCCCATTTAGATTTTAAAATTTTATCTATTTCAAGCGCTTGATTAAAATAATATTCTGCTTCTGGATAATTTTTCCAACTTCTATGCACTATCCCTAAATTATTATATGTAGACGACACATCATTGTAGTTTTTCAACGCTGACGATAAAGCGAGCGAATTTTCTAAATAATAAATCGCTTTGTCTTTGTCATTAACAGACCAATAAATCAACCCGATAGTATTCATTGCAAGATATATCTGCATCTGATCATTATTTTTTTTCGCTAAATCTAATGAATTAAAAGAATAAGTCAAAGCATTGCGATAATTGCCTTCAAACCAATGAGTATTAGCGATATTTAAAAGTATTTCAGAATGCATATTTTCAAAATTATTTTTACGCGCAAACGTTAATGCCTGTTCATAAAATTCGCGGCTTACTGTAAATTTTGCTAATCGTTCATTAACTAATCCAATATCAATCAAAGCGCGACAGATATTTTTATTATCAGAAATTTTTTTGAAATAATCTAATGCTTTATAAAAATATTCTTCCGCTAAAATATAATTATTCAAGCGCAAATAATAGATTTTTCCCAAGCGCAAATATAATTTCCCCAACTCTTCAAATTCAATCGTAGAATTAATCGCCGATTCTATGTATTTTATCGCATTTTGATATTCGCTTTTAAATTCATTACTTTTTGATAATTCGATTTTTATATTTGATACAAATTTAGTATCGTCCGGATAATAGCGCAGCGCTTGATTGAAATAATAAATCGAACTGTCATAAGATTCGGCATTGGCATAAAATATCCCTAATTTATATAATTCCTGCGCTAATTGCCACGCATCTAATTTGCCAGCTGATAATATTTTATGCTGATAAAACGCCGCTAATTTATAATCCTGTAATTTATAAGCGCAGTCAACTGCAAGTTTTAAGTATGAACTTAATTCAGTGTCAGACGGCGCTAATACATTTGCTAAACCAATGATTCTTTCAATATAATAAAGCGCAGTGCTAAAATTTGAAGTTTGAAAATGCTCAACAAAATTATTTATTAGTTCTTCGTTTATTGTCCTCGCTAATTCCATACGCTGCGTTTCAGAATAAGCGCCGGCACCATAAATTTTGCCTTTTGTTAAATATTGCGAAATATCAGTATTATTATTAATTTTGTCAATATCAATCTCATTTAAAAATAAAATATTAGCAAAACCGCTGAATATTAAATATTCTGCAAAATGATTTAGATTATTGATATTATTTTTAAAATAACTATCGCCGTATTTTAAAACAAGATAGTTTATTTGCGGATTCTGTTCTTTTATTGCTTTTAATTCTAATTCTATATTGTCTTTGAATTTTAATTTGCCAATATTTTGCGACGATGATAATATCGGCGCGGCATCAAAAACTAATATATCTATATTCGTATCAAAAATGGCATTATTTGAATAATTTATATTTTCGTATTTTTGGAGTTTGTTATAAAAAACAGTGCGCGTTTCAGAAGATTTTATATAAGCGGCAATAGACGGAATAATTAAATTAGCATTTAAAAAATTATCAGCCGCCGCATTGACAATCAATAAATTATCTGATTTTGGCAGATTATCTAAATTTTCAAATACTCCGATTAATTTAAAATCTGTATTATTCAATGAACACGCATAATATTTTTTCGCATATTCGGAATAATAGATTATATTGATATTTTGATTGTCCGCTAATAAACTTTGGAAATAATAAATATCTTCGTCTGCAAGAATATTTATAGTTTTAAAATTATCAAGCCGCTGATTTATTAACATTTGATAATGGTCAATAAACAAACAAAATTTAATTGCATCTTTATTGTCAAACGCTGATCTTATAAGTTTATCATAAAAAATATTTAATAGTTGTCTGCTGACAAAATTATATTGTCGATATTTTTGAGTATTTTGATTAAATTGTAAAAATAAATTTTCAAACTCGCACAGTTTTTCAAAATCATTTATATCTGCGAAATTCAGCCAATCCAATAAATTTGAAATTATTCGCGTATCTGTTAATTCAGAAATATTAGCATTATTGATTTCAGCGAAAATTTTTAATAATCCATCATTTGGATTTTGCCGCGCGAATTTTGTTTTTAAATCTAATAATAATTTTAATGCGCGCTGCTGATGACTATAAATATCTTTTAGTTGTTTTAAGATTTTTATCTGATCTTCGATATTTTGGATTTTCTCAAAATCATTAAAAAGTTTGGTCTGCGCTGCTGACATCTGATTGTAAATATAGTAATAAAGATAAGCAAAAGCTGAAGCGACGCGATAATTTGAAAAAAAATTAGCGATATTAGAACTTGCGTAATTTTTATAGTAATTTTCGAGTTTAATAGAAAAATCAGTTAATGGCACTTTTTCTTTTTGTTCATCTAAAATTTTCAAAGCACAAAGAAGGTTGTTTGTTATGCCGAATTCGTCTTTTAATTGTAATGCTATATTCAAAGAAGAATCAATATAATCAATAGAATTTTTCCAGTCATTTATCCGATAATATTCTATTCCGATAGAATTTAATAATATCGCTTGCTCTAATGCGGCAATCGGCATTTTATCTATTATTATTTTTTGTGGAAGTAATTCTAATCGTTTTTTCAAATAATCAATTGATTTTTGATTGTTATTATAAAACTGATAAAAACCGCTGGCGAGCATATACAGAAATTTCTGTTCCGTTGTCGGATTAAAGCCCTCGGCATTATCAGTTCCTTCATCTGCGATATTAATGCGCAAATTAATTAATCCTTCTTTTTTTGCTTTTAACTGCTGAAACCCGAGATTAAAATGCTGTTCGGTTTTTTCTAATAATTCAATAATTTTATTTTTTAGTTTTGCCTTTTCTAATTCTGAAATTTCCGGATGTTCTTTTAAATAATTCATTAAATACAACAAAATCGCGCGGTTATTATAATATTTGCGCAGTTCTAATTCTGCCGCTGATAAATTTTTAGTGTCAACAGCAATAGAATTAGCGGTTTCCAATGCCTGCACTGCTTCTAAAAATCTTGCGCTTGAATAATATATAAGCGAAAGTTTTTTATAATACATTTCTTTATGTTCAGCGTTATTTGTTAATTCTATTGCGCGTCTATAATTTTTTTCTGCAAGCTCATATAAATTTATCACATACGCGGAATATGCGTAATTAGCGTAAAAAATTTCTAAAATATTTTTGTCTTGATATTTTAGATTTGCTGATAACTTCTCGTATTCGGCATAATAGCGATAAGCGAATTCATAATTTTGAAGATGATAATAAACATTGGCTATATTCATAATAAGTTCTGCGCGATTTTGAATATTTTCAGGATCCGCAAGACCTAACGCTATTTTGTAATTATTTAAACTGTCTTCGTATTTTCCATATTTATCCGCTTGCAATTCCAATTGCTCCAATATCCAGCCGGCTAATTGATAATAATAACTCACATTCTTTTTTAGCGAAATAGCGCCTTGAACTTTTTTAAGCGCGGCATTTAGATTGTTTTTCCAGTTTTTTTGATAGGTTAAAATCAGCGCTTCTGCATATTCAATTGCGCTGTGTTCAACGATTGTTAATTTTTGAGTTTTATAAGAATTAATTAGATTTTCTAATTCCGGCAATTGATTTAACATTGCGCCTAATTTTATAAGTTCGCGATACGCCGGGACATATCCTTTATCAAATTCTATTAATTTAAAAAATGTTTTGTAGGCTTTTTGATAATCTTTAATTTTTTGTTCATAATCGCCTTTTTCAAACATTTTTTGCTTGTATTTTTCTAATGCCAATCTTCTGCGCTCTTCTGTCGCATCAGAATAATTTAGCGAAATAGCGGAAAAATAACTTTTAAAACTATTTTCATAATCCTGCTCTGCAAAATAAATATCGCCTAATTTTATATAAGCATCATTTGATAAATCTGTAAATTTAAAATCATTGATTAATTGATATAGTAATTTTTTCGCAAGATAATTTTCGTTTATTGAATTTGCGATATTTGCCGCTTCAAATAATAATCGCGCACTTAATAGCGGCGCTTCGGGCTTATAGTCATTTGATAATTTTATAAAATAATTTATTATGTCTAATCTATTAGCGGCTGACGAATTTTTTATGTAATAATCTATAATATTTTTTATCGCAGCATCAGTATATAAATTGTTTTGCGAAAATTTTTTGATTATATCAAGCGAAATTTTTAGGAATGCGTTTGATTCTTTTAGTTGATCGTATATCAATGATTTTTTTATTAGCAATCTACTTTGCAATGCCGTATCGTCGCTATTTTGAAAATACGCCGCTGAATCGTAATAATTTACGGCTACAATATATTTGCGATGATATGAATAATAATCTCCTAAAATTTCCGTTATTCTAATTTTTAGGTCGACGTCTGCCGCGCTGTTTAAATCATTTAGTTTTTTTAGAAAATCATCGTCCGCTATTATTTTTTCATTTGTCGATAACCCGGAAATTTTTAAATAATAATCCGACATTATATTTATCAAATTTTTGAAATTTTGGTTTTTTGTGAATTTAGATAATTCGTTAAGTTCGCGGTATTGTCTTTTAAAATTATAATAATCGAAAATTCTAAAAATAAATTTTTCTAATTCTGCGCTATTTGTATTTTCGGCATTAAGCAATAAATAATTTTTTAGAATGTAAAATTTTACCGCGTCGTCAAGTTTGGAAAATTCTACTAATTCTATAACTTGCGCGCTTGTCAGTTTTTTGAGCGCGGCAAAATCAATTGTCGTAATTCCGTCTAAATAATAAATATCAAATTGCGAATTATTAAGAGATACAAAATACAATTTGTTATTTTTTATTGTAGGATTGATTATTGATAGATTGCTTATTACAGCGTCATAAATTTTGAAATTTTCAAAAGTATCGTAAATAATCATTTTGAGAATATAGATATTTTCGCTATTGCGCTCGTTGAAATAAAGAATTTTTTGGTTCGCGTCAAATTGCAAAGCGCGCAATTCATTAGTTGAAGAATGCAGTGTTGCGATATTGTTATTTTTTAGATTTAAAAAATTTATAGTATTAAGATTATTTTTTTTTGAGATGAACGCAATATTGTTATTAGTTCTGTCAATTGTGAAATTTATTATATTTTCAAAAGAATATAAAATCTTTGTCTGTCTGGTTTTTAGCGAATATTCTTTTATTTGCGTAATTTGTGGAACGTTTTTAGCGCGCGATAAAAATAATAGTTTTTCTGAGGTATAATCAAATATCGGCGCAAAATCTTCTGATTCAGTGGATGTTAATTCAAATTCATTGAGTTTATTGAAATTATTGTCAAATTCGATGATTCTGATATTTCCGCGAATGTCATTAGCAGTAGATACAAACGCTAAAAATTTATTGTTATTGGAAATCTGCGGCTCGCTGAAATTTGTAATAGTATTATTTGATAAATTCAAAGTCTGCCAGCTGCCGTATTCATCTTTCTTGCGAATGAATAAATTGTAATAATTATTAGTGTTTGCAGTATAAATAAACGCTTCGGAATTAATAAATGGCGCAATATACAATTCATTATCAGGCGTAGCATACAAGACAGCCGGTTGATTGATTTTGATATTTTGAGAATATAATAATTCCGCGCAAAAAACAAAAATAAAAAAAACAACAAGTGCTAAAATATTTTTTGATTTCATAATCACGCATATTATTTTAAAAAAAAAAATAAAAAAATGAATAAAAAAATAATTTCATTGCATCTGCGCTGCTGCGGAGTGCGCTTCTAAAAAGTTTCAAAAAATAGTCTAAAAAATTAGTGGCTGTAAAAAAAGACAAAAAAACGCCGAAGGCCTTTGATAATAATAGCCGCGAGGGCGAGTGTGAACCTGCGGTAAAATAATCATAATCAATATCACCCGCAAAGCGGGTGAATAATAAAAAATATTTTTTTTTCTTCGTGTCTTATTTATCTTCGAGTCTTTGTGTTTATTTTTATTTTTTTTAACTTATAAAAATTTAATTTTTTTTTTCTTTCTCTTGATTTTGAAATCTTGATTATTTTTTATAAAAATTATTGAATTCAATAGTTGAAACAAATCAAAGTATCGCTATATCTTTTATTAAAGAATCATATAATTTCACAATATTTGACCAATAATATTTTTTTGAAAGTTCTAATGGAATATTGCCAAATTCGATATTTTTCAATTCTATTAATTTTTGCGTTAGCGCTTCTTCTTCTATTTTACTATCGCAATACAATGCCGCTGCGCCGAGCATCCATTTCTGTTGCGGACTATCTTCCGCTAATATCGGTTTATTACAAGCGAGCGCCATAATATACACTATTCCAAATGTCTCATTTTGCGAAAGCATTGTAAAATAATCGCAAAAATTAAAATAATCCGGCAATTTTGAATAATCGACATTTTCTAAATATAAAAAACGCGAACTTGATATTTTTGCTGCGCTGACAATATTCAATAATTCATTTTTTAATGGACCGTCGCCGACAATTATAAGCGAACCTTGTTTCAATTTTAAAAAGGCATTTAATAATTTCAGCGGCTGTTTCTGGTATGTCAGCGCGCCGACAAACAAATATATAGGTCTCTGCATTTTAGTTGTTATGTTTAATTTATTTTCAGATACTTGATATGGTCTGAATATTTCCGGATTTATGCCGTTCGGTATAACTTCTATTTTCAAGTTTTTAAATTTAGCAGCTAACCATTCTTTTGCCGGCTGCGTTGAAGCGATATAAACATCTGGCTTTTGTTTAGCAAGCGCTAATTCTAAATTATTTATTCCAGCGTGTCCGCTGTGAATATAAGGAATATTAGCGATTTTTCTAATAAATCTGCAAATATACGCTGAAAAAATACCAGCATTATTAAATATTACATCATACGAATTGCATAATAATCGCGGAAAAATTTTAATAGCAAAAATCATAAAATTAAAATCATATTCTTCCTGCGCCGGATATTTTAGTTTTTTCGCTATTTTTTTATATAATTTTGAATAGTAAGTATTAAACTTTGGAAGTTTGACATATTTTATTTTTATATTTTTTGGCGTTCGGATTTCTGTTGGTTTCGCGCCGCAATAAATATCAATTAGATATTCATTATTATTTTCAGATAGCAAAAAAAAAACTTCTTTTACTACTGTCTCAATACCTCGCGGAATAAGTCCAAAGCCCGGACACAATACTGCTATTTTTATTTTTTTTGCTTGCATAAATTCATTTATACAAATCAATCAATAATCCGCGAATTTCATCTAATTTATTTAAAAGTCTAATATTGTCTATTTGTTTATTCAAAACCGCTTCGCTTAATTCTTCCAATGATTCGTCTATTTTATGGACTACTGAATATATCTTGTCTTCAAATAATGATTTTTTTCCGATTCGCTGCTGCACTTCATAAGAGCATTTTACTATTATGCCCATAAACTGCTGGATAAGCGTCTTGTATTTTATTAAAGTGGCATATACTTGCTTTTTTGAAAACTCGCTGCCCGCTTTATCTATTTCTGTTATTAATCTTTCTAATTCTTCGCGATTTTCTATTGATATAATATCGCTTAATTTATTGATTTCTTGAAATTCAGATTCTTTGATTTCATCAACTGCGCTTATTCCGCTCAGCCCAAGCAATCTGCTGAATAAACCCGGCTCTTCTTTTCCTTTTGTCTTTTTTGGTAATTTCGCCGAAGGTCCGCTTTTATTCTCGCTTCTTGTTACTTTCATATTCCGAATTTTTGCTCTAATGTTTTTATTATTTGTTGATGCACTATTTCTATTGGAGCATATTCAATAACTTTAACATTGTGATTTTGACAAGCCAATTCTAAATAGCCGTTTCTGACATCATTATGAAATTCAATACTTTCATTTTCCAATCTATCGCCGTTTTCTGTCGCATATATAGCCTGCGATTTTATTTTCGCTTTATTCACGCCAACAAGCGGATCTATATCTAATAAAAATATCAAATCCGGCTCAATGCCCTGCACTGCGATATCAGTTATTTTTTTGATGAGTTCTAAATCTATTTTGCGGCCATAGCCCTGATATGCTAATGTCGCAAACGAAAATCTATCGCTTATAAATATTTTGCCGCTTTCTATAGCAGGCTTGATTCGTTCATAAATATGCTGCGAGCGCGAAGCAGAATACAATAACAGTTCTGTTACAGCGCACATTTTGGAATTTTTGGGATTTAATAATATTTCGCGTATTTGTTCCCCTATATCTGTGCCGCCCGGCTCGCGAGATACTTCATAATCAATTTTTTTTTTCGCTAAATATTCGCATAATAATTTTACTTGCGTACTTTTGCCGCTGCCTTCGGCGCCTTCAAATGTTATAAAATATCCACGCTTTGCTGCCATTTATTTATATTTACGCTATTGCCGCATTTAATCTATCGCTACTGGCAATTTTGGTAATTTGCTTATCATATACAATTCAGGATCAACTGGTATTCCGTTGATTCTTACTTCAAAATGAACATGCGGACCAGTTGACATTCCGGTATTGCCAACAGTGGCAATCAATTGCCCTTTTTTAACTTTGCTGCCTACGCTTACATATAATCTATCGCAATGACCATATGCAGTAGCATAACCATATTTATGCTGAATAACAATAAATCTACCGTATCCTGCTTTATAATCTGCAAATATTATTTCGCCGGCTGCCGCCGCATAAATTTTTGTCCCGACATCAGCCGCTATATCTACGCCTTCGTGAAATGCTTCCATACTTGTAAACGGCGAAATTCTATGGCCCCAAGCAGATGATATATACCCCTGATTCACAGGCCAGATCGTAGGCGTATATTCAAATATCGTTGTTCTATCATCTACCATTACGCCATATTTCTTTTTAGTGTTTTCCAATTCGTATCTAATATCTTCAAATGATTTTTTAGCAAAATTTTGAGTTTCGGCGCCGCCGATATTTTTTAAACTCGGTTTATATAATAAATCTGCGCGTGGGCCACCTTGCAATTCCAATTGATTTATTAATTTTTGTTTTTCTGATATTATTATATTTAGACTCGCTATACGCTCTTGAAGAATTTTTATTTCATTTTTTAAATCGTCGTCGGTATAATTTTCGTTTTCTATAATACCATTATTATTTTTGTTTTTTAATTCCCACACAATACTGGTAACTATCACATTTAAAATTAAAAATATAACTAAAAACACGATTTTATTTTTTTTATTTCTTAATTTTTCTATTAATTTCTGACAGCTATGACATATCATCATCCGCCTCCTGTTTCAATTTTTTTTAGCCAACTAATGTTAAACCTATATATTATATTTTAAATATAACTGTTTGTCAAATAAAAAAATTTTTTTTTAAAACAAGCGGCTTCTTTTAAAAAATTACAATTTTATAAAGTCGTATCTTTTGGCTACTGTTTTTCTTTTCTAAACAATCTAAAATTTTATACTTTTTTGATAATTCTGCGATAACCGTTTGAAATGCATAATTTTCAAAATTCGCTAAATATATCAAGCTGTCTTTCCCTAAAATTTTATCAAAACACTCTAACAATTGCACAACTGTTGAAATTTCATAAATTACATCTATTCCGATAACTATATCTATTTTTTTTAAAGGCGGATACTGCCAATTACAATTTACAGAATTTTTACTGACATTATTAATTTGCGCTGTATTATTAATTAGCATACATGCTGAATATTGATAATCAATCGGAATTAATTTAATATTTTTTGGAGATAAAATCTTTTTCAAAAATGCCGATGTTATGCCTAAACCTGCGCCTAATTCTACAATTTTTTTATTTTCAAAATTTGCGCGCTTCAATTCCTTAAAAATATAATGATGAAATAAATCAAGTGAATACCATTTATTCACAAAATATGGATTTTCTTTAAAATATTCATAAAATATCTGGCAATATTCATCTAATTTATAATTATCCGAAACAGCAAAATATTTTAATGAATATTTTGAAATTTTATAAATAGCAGGTTCAAAATATTTGGCTAATAATTCTTTTTGAATTTGATATTTTTGCAGAATCATCAAAAGTTCATCGGCATATAAAAATACAATATTTAGAAATCAAATTTGCAATATTAATAGGCAACTTATAAAAATTATTTTTTACATTCCCGTAAAAATCTAATATTTCGATATTATGCGCATCTGCAAAAATTTTGAAATCTTTAACTGAAATTACGCGGATATTGGGAGTATTATACCATTCGTATTGATAAAATGCCGTCTTTGGAAGTTTACCGTGAAATAATAAACTCAATCGAATTTTCCAAAATGTAAAACTCGCCATACCTATAATAATTATCTTGCCTACTCTGCGCATTTCATTTATAACATATTCCGGCTTGAATATTTGCTGAAGAGTATTATTTATTATTATATAATCAAACGATTTATCAGCATAATCAGTCAAGCCCTCGTCTATATTTCCTTGACATACGGATAATCCTTTGGATATGCAGGTTAATACATTTTTCTCGTCTATTTCAATCCCTACTGCTCTGACATTTTTACCAGCCTGTAATTTTTCTAACAGCGCGCCTTCGCCGCAGCCCAAATCCAATACCCGCGAATTTGGCTTTATATAGTCAATTATCAATTTTTCAGAATTTTCTAATATTTTTTCTCTTCTACTTTCGCTCAACATTTTCTAAAAATCCTTTGACAATTGTTGTTAATTTTTCTTTTTCTAATAAAAACGCATCGTGCCCGCGATTTGAATTTACTTCACAAAAAGTAACATCTATATTCTGACTCTTTAAAGCGTTCACTATCATTTTAGACATTGCCGTAGGAAATAGCCAATCGCTTGTAAATGACACTACTGCAACTTTCATATTTTTATTAAGATTGCGAAACGCAGGCGTTAATTTTCCGTCTTTATCTGTTAAATCAAAATAATCCATTGCTTTGGTAATATACAAATATGAATTAGCGTCGAATCTGCGGACAAAACTATAACCCTGATATTTCAGATAACTTTCAACTTGAAAATCAATATTAAAATCATAACTATATTTTTCTTTATCTTGCAATTTTCTATCAAATTTTTCTTTTAATATCTCGCGACTTAAATATGTAATATGTGCGAGCATTCGGGCAACAGCTAATCCCGCGTCCGGCGGCTGTTTATCATAATATTCGCCATTATTCCAATTTGGGTCGCTGGTTATTGCCATTCTGCCAACAGCATTAAACGCAATATTTTCAGCTGATAACCGAGCAGTAGTAGCAAATAATATCGCAGAATCAAGCATATCAGGATAATTTATCATAAATTGCAATCCCAGCATTCCGCCCATAGAACCGCCGCTAACGCTAAATAATTTTTTTATTCCTAATTCGTCAAGTAACATTTTTTGCGCTTTGACCATATCATTTATTGTTATCTGCGGAAATGTCAAACAATACGGCTTGCCAGTCTGCGGATTGACGCTCGACGGTCCTGTGCTCCCCATACAGCCGCCAATAACATTACTGCAAATTACATAATATTTATTTGTATCAAATGCTTTACCAGGACCTATCATCATATCCCACCAGCCCGGCTTTTTGTCTTCTTCTGAATAATAACCAGCGGCATGAGAATCGCCTGATAATGCGTGAAATATCAATATAACATTATCTTTCTTTGCATTCAATTGCCCGTATGTCTCGTAGGCCAAAATGAAAGGAAATAATATCTGTCCACAATCTAATAATAATTTTTTTTCTGCATTATTAAAATGTAGAAGTTTCTTTTCTACTATACCTACTGAATCTTTAAATTTTATATTATTATCATTTATTTCGGCTTTTGCATTCATAATTAATTAAAATAAACTAAACGCAGTTAAAAAACTTAAAATAAAATAACAATATAACATAATATCAACTATCAAAAAAAACAATAAAAATTTCCAAATTTAAAAATCTAATCCTATTATTCAAAAACAAAAAAAAATTGATTTTTTTGCACAACAAATTAAAATATTCGAAAATATGATAAAATCAAATAAACTCAAAAAAAAATACGAAGACCTTATAGATTATTTAGGAAAAATTTATTACGAACTAAAAACATTCTATATTTTATTCAAAAAAGAAAGCGTCTTTAAATATTTATTAATAATTCTACTATTAGCAATTTTATCTGGTTTTTTGTTCGCTGCTGTAGAATATCAAAAATTAATTGATGCAAATCCCAATAAAGAGGTTCTGAATTATTACGACAAATTTGTAACATTAATGTATTGGGCTATTGTTACAATTTCTACTTGCGGTTATGGTGATATATCACCAGCTACTAACGAGGGTAGAATATTAGTAATATTTGTAATGTTTTTTAGCATAGGAGCAGTGTCATTATTCACTGCTAATTTAGCATCGGCATTAACCACAAAAAAATTAATGGAGCGTAGAGGTATTATGAATATGTCTGATTTGAAAGATCATTTTATTATTTGCGGCTGGAAAAAATCAATGGCTAAATTAATCAATGAAATTATCTATATAAACAAAGATATAAGTTTGCACAAAATCGTTGTTATTGCTAATATCGAGCCGGACGAAATAGAATTATTTAAACAACAAAATCCGGAACTTGAAGAATTAAGAATCGTGCGTGGTGAAGCATACAATGAAACATTATTAAAACAATCGAATATATTAAAAGCCAAAAAAGTTATTATTTTAGCGGACGAAAGTTCTGGCGCCACTCAAACTGAAATAGACGCCAAAACTGTAATGGCTGCTATGACTGTGCGCGCAATATCTAAAAATGTTTTTGTCTGCGCAGAATTATTAGATATGAAATTTGAAAAATATCTGCAATCAGCGCATATAGAAGATATAATTTATTCAAATGAATACAGCATATTATTAATAACAAATTCATTTACGCAAGTCGGCGTAACCAAAATTGTAAATGAATTGTTAGATGTCCATACTGCTTCATTCATAAAAACCTTTCATTTTCCAACAGAATTTATCAATAAAAAATATTGCGAATTATTTGATTATTACAAAAAAACAAATAATTATTATTTAATTGGTTTATTGGAAAATGTCGGCAGTTTTTTAGAGCGCAAAAATGAAGCAGTGCGTGAAGCGCAGAAAACAGCAGATATAAAAAAATTAATCGAAAATCTCAAAGAAGCCAAAACAATGGAAAATAACAGACCGAATATAAATCCAGATGACGACTATATAATTCCCAAAAACAGCGTTGCTATTGTCATTGGCAAAGAACGAAAAATAGAAAATACTTAACAAACAATAGCGGGTGATAATATGGATATAATTGAAAGATTATCAAAACTATCATTATTTAATAATTTAAAAAACGATAAAGAATTATTGGCAAAAATAGCTACAATTATGACAACTGAAAAATTTATGCCCGGCAAATATATAATCAAAGAAGGCGATACAGGCGACAAAATGTTTATACTAAACAAAGGTACTGTGCGTGTAGAGAAAAAAACATTAGCAGGCGATAAATTTACAGTCGTTGTTTTAAGCGATTATATGAATATATTTTTCGGCGAATTAGCGCTGATGGATAATGATGTGCGTTCAGCGTCAGTTGTTGCAGATACGGATGTAGAATGTTATTCTATAAAAAAAGACGATTTTGAAAAATTTTGCGAAGAGCATCCGTTACTGGGCTATAATATCACAAAAGAAATAGCAAAATTAATGTCTGCGCGCTTGCGAAAATCTACTGTTGATACTATTTATTTAATTGACGCTTTTGTCAATGAAGAATAAAAAAAAAGCGGCTGTATTATTAACAAGCCGCTTTTTTTACATTTTTAATTCTAATTATTTTTTTTATTTTTTTTTGCCGAAATAAGTAAATGCTTTTACTACTGGATTAATTAAGACCTGTCCTATTTTTTCATTATCAAACGCATTATTTTTTTCGAGCGCTTCAAGTATCGGTTTTACTAATGCTTCACCAATTATCAAACTGCATAATTCACGAGCTGGCGGTTGTTTAGATAATGTTTCGTTATTAGTAACTAATTTTAATTTTGAAATAGTTGCGCCCGGCGCGCCGACATTCATTGCAATTTTAGTCAAATCAGGACCAAAGCCCTCTACGCAAATCAATGCCATTTCTATTAAATTAGTCAAATATTTTCGTTTGGATTTATTTTCATCAGCATATCCTTCACGCTTACGCCAACTTGAACTATTTTTTATTTCATCAATTACATTTATTATTTGTTCGATACTTGCTGCATGTTTAGGCATACCAATATGAATTTTTGTATTTAATATTCCTTTGTTAATTGGATAAGTATAAATAAACCCCTTGCCCGGCTGGTCGAGTTGTCCTTTATCAATCATAAGATTCATTACAGCGTCAACATCGTGAGCTGCCGTTAATGCTGTTACCACATCTTTTTCTGCCGGAATAGTTATACGCCACAATCCGATTTTATCGCGAAGTCCAGCGCCTTTTCCGTATGTTATATTCGGTACACTCGAACCAGTATCTAATGATACGCGCGCCACTTGGTCGCCTTCACCGCGCATTAATATCGCTATTATTCCAGCTAACTCAACAGGCAATTTTTTTGTTTCCGCCTTGACTGACAAATTTTGATTTTCAATAATGCTCTCATTACTGTTTAATAATGAAACCTCTTTACTAAATATTGTGCCGCGACCAGCAATATCAAATTTCATTTTTTCTATAATCGCAGCAATTATCTGTTCTTCATACTTTTTATCAACTAATAATGATATTGTTACGCTTTGCTCGTCAACAGTCGTATTATCGCCAGAAAACACTCTACTTAATCCTTCGTTTTCTTCGAGCATTAATGATCTCGATACCGTTGAATAAAAGTATTTTATTCCCAAAGAAAACAAAAAATCTTGTAGTTCATTATATAATGACTTATTAATTATTATATTTATTTGCGCTATCTTTCTTGCATTACTCATTAGTTTTCACCTCTTAATTTTTTTGTTCTAATTGTTCAAATTGCTTTTTGCGTTTATACGAAACATACAAACCCGTTAATAACACAGATAATATTGGACATACAGAAGCCATTGATAAAATACCGAATCCTTCAACGCCGCCGACCTGACCGCTTATTCCCAAGCCCATAGCCAAAACTAATGGAACAGTAATAGGACCAGTAGTAACGCCTGCGCTATCCCAACCGATATTTACATATTCTTCTGTTGATATTTTTGAAACAAACAACAGTAAAATATACGGCGGAACAAGCATCCAAAATAAAGGAATATTCCAAATAATTTTCATCACTCCAATTGCAATACCAGCGCCGACGCCTAATGCAACGCTTTGCATTAATAATGATTTTTTAAATGCGCCAACTGTTATTTCTTCAACTGTTACGCCTAATGCATTCAACGCGGGTTCTGCTAATGTCGCGCCATATCCCATTATAAAAGCAAATAATATCACCACTAATTTTCCTAATAGACCATCTTCTGCGCCAAATAACGGTCCTTTTGTCGGCGTGTAAATATATTGATTTGTATTTTGATTGTAAAATTTTTCATCAAATGGTATTGTCTTATATTCGTCTTTTTCTTTTATTATGAAAAATATTTCTTGTGCGCCGCTAAGTGTCACTGATTTCTGTAAAATAGATTTATCAAAATTTGAAATCTTTTTCTGCTCTTCTGTTAATTCAATTTTTTTAAATGACGACGGCAATTTAGAACCGACCTGCCCGCCTAATTTAGAGAGCCCGAGTTCAATCCCTATATTAAATAAAAACATACCTATAACGCCAAATAATATCCCAAGCATTACTTCGTCAGCATTATTCAATCTTTCGCGCAATATCAAAAACAATACTAACAATAAAAATATTGTTAATGGAACAATCGCTTGCACAGATGCTATACCATTTCTTTTAAATAAATCTGCGTAATCAAGCATATCTGATTTTGTTCCGAATTTCGCAAGCGCTTCTTGAATTTTATCATCATCGCCAAATACAACTTGTTTATGCGCTAAAATCGGCGAGTTTATAGCCCATTTTTCAAGCGCATTTTCTGCACCACCAAATATTTTTATTTGCAAACTTTTATCCGCTTTTAATTTTTCTATATAGTTTTTTAAATTTTCTTCGCTGCCAAAATACGATATTTGACTTTCATAACTCGCATTTTGCAATAAGTATCCTTCTAATTCTTCTTGATTATTAAATAAATTCAATGCTTTCGAGATTTGTTCTTTATTAAAAAAATCTTTTTCTTTCATCGGCTGCGGCACTTTGCCGATTAATGCAAATCCCAATAATATTACGGCAATTATCGGAAATAACGAAGCGAGCGTAACAACGCCGAACCCTGCGCTATCACTGCTGCCGCCGCCTAATATACGACAAATACCAATACCTAATGCTAAAACTAACGGCACTGTAACAGGACCAGTTGTGACCGCTCCGCAATCCCACGCTAATCCGACTAAATGTATAAAATTTGGATTAAAAGAAATTAAAACTGTCACTATCGACAAAAAACCAACTAAAATATAAATAAATGGTTTAAGCGACCAATTATAAATAAATCGCAGCATTCCAAATAGCACAGCTGCGCCAACGCCTAACCCGACAGAATTAACAAGCCAATTAGAATATTTATTCAATATCAAATATAACAACGGCGCTTCCCATGCTTTTACTGTTGACCCTGCAACTTTCAATACGCCAATCGCTGGCTCTGCAAGAGTAACGCCTACGCCGAAAATAAATGAAAAACCTAAAATTACCGGCAGTTTAGATTTTTGCAGAAGTTTTAAACCAATTGTTTCGCCTAATGGCATTAACCCTAAAAATAAACCTTCCATAAAAAATGCCAAACCAACAATAACCACAGCCAACCCGCAAGCAATTAAAGACGCTTCGGCTATCGGTATCCCTAACACCAATGTCTGAAATAAAATCAAATAAATAATTATTACAGCTACTGATTTAATTTGCTCGATTATTCGTTTTTTGACATACGGTATAAGCAAATTGATTTTTTCATTAACTGTGATTTTGATTTTTTGTCTACTTGCATTTGCCATAATTTCATTACTCCTTAATTTTTTACTATTGTAATTTTATATATTTTTTATATTATATTAATTATATTAAAAAAAAAACATTTTTTTATTTTTTTATTGTAAAAGTATATTGCCAAAAAGTTCCAATATTTTTAACAAATAAATTAAATATAAATAATAGATATGATTTTCATATCAAAGCGTAGTCGAAAATTTCAGCTGACAAAATATGCTATCGTACTTGTGAAGCAGTTAAAAAATAATAGCCGCAAGCTTACATCTTGGATATTATTAGAATTCTATTTTTTATTTTGGTCATTTAACCTTGACAATAGTAGGTAAATAATATAAAATAGTGTTTGTCCTAAATAATTTATTTGCGCCCGTAGTTCAACTGGATAGAATATCAGATTCCGATTCTGAGGGTTAGAGGTTCAAGTCCTCTCGGGCGCAAATAGTGTTTATTTATAAAAAATATCTTTTCAAAATTCTATTTAATTTTTTAAAAAAAATATAAAAATTTTACGATTTCATTTTTGTTTTTTTCAATCTTCTGAATTAGGTATTATTTCTTCATTATATATGCCAGGATTATAATTTTTTAATTTTCCTGTTTTTTCATCGCGATAAGATGATTGCTCACTTCTCAAAATTCTCACGCCCTTTACACCTGCGGCCATTGCATCTTTAATATCAGTATCGGAATCGCCATAAAAAATATCTAATTTTAATTCTTTTATTTTTTCAATTTTGCTCGTCGGTTCAAAATATATATTTGATTTAGGTATCCCAAAGTATCCACTCAAAAATTCTTTTAATTTTTCGCCATTATCAGCTGGGCGGGCGGTTATCACATAAATTTCAGTGCCATTCTTTTTATGCTCTAATAATATTTTTTCTACACTTTTTTTCACTATCGAATATTCGGCATCTAAGCTATTCAAATAACTCCAAAAACCATCTGCACCGAATGCGTATTTTTCACGCGCTTTATTAAATGCCGGAGTTGAAAATAATAGTGTATCATCTACATCAAAGCCGACGCGCAGAATTTTCTGCTGCGTTTGAGCAATAAGCAGTTGTTCTTTTTTCGCACAAGATACAAGCAAAATCAATAATGTTATAGCAGTAAATATACCGCGAAACATTAATTTTTTTCTCATACTCTAATCACTCCTTTTTAATGATAAAATAAAAATCTTGCTAAATTGCAATATATTGTGCTGTATATATTTTTTTTTAAAGATATTATTTTTTCAAATTTTTTTTGTAATTCATCAAAATCAATTTGTTTCAAAACTTCAATTTTATTTCTATGTTTTTTTATTGACCGCAAAAATCTAAAAAACATCGCATAACTATAAAATAATTTGTTTTTAATAAAACGCGCTTTATCAAAATCTATTATATAAATTTTTGGAAAATCATCGCAAATCAAAATATTTTTTATTTGTAAATCAGTATGATAAACATTTAATTCCATTAATTGTCTTATCAATTCAAAAATTTTATTTATTTTTTCTTGCGCTTCGTTTCTATCGTTAATTTTTTCTAAATATTCAATAAAATTAATCTGTTCTTTTATTTTTACAGTTCCGAGCCACGCATTAAAAAAAAAAAACTTTTTTTTCACATATAAAAACGCCGGAGCAGCAGTCGGAAATTGTCTCTTTATTAAATATTGCAAAATCAAAAATTCATTTAAAAATCTATCGGATTTAAAATAATTATCTTTTAATAATTTCGCTAATAATCCGCCGCGTTGATATTTACGAACAATACATAAATTATTGTTTATTTGAATTTCATTTATTTGCGCTCTGCCAAATATTTTATATCCATTTTTTTCAAAATTAGTTATTAAAAAGTTTTCGTCTATTAATTCGTTATTAATAAAAGAATAATAATTTACCGAATTTGTGATGTGTTGATAAAGTTTTAATTCCATAAAATTATTTTTTTAATTTCTGAATAGCGCGCCATACGCGCTCTTGTGTAAAGGGCGCTTTATATAATCGCACACCAATAGCATTATAAATTGCATTCGCTATTGCCGGTAGTCCACCGTTTATTGAAATTTCGCCGATACTTTTAGCGCCAAATGGCCCGCTTTTTTCATAACTCGGAACTAAAAAAACTTTTATTTCCGGTTTATCGCGCAGCGAAAAAATATTATAATTTGCAAAATTAGCATTTATTACTTTTCCTTTATCGTCAAATCTATATTCTTCGGTAAGCGCAAAACTTATGCCATTTAATATTGCGCCTTCGGTCTGCCCTTCAGCAAATTTCGGATTTATCGGAGTGCCACAATCAACTGTCGCAACATATTTCAACACTCGCGTTTTACCTGTTTCTACATCTACTTCAACTTCTACAAAATGTGCGGCAAACGGCGCGGGCGACTGATTAGTTATATGCGATTCTATTGCCGCAATTTGAAATTGGTCGCGTTCATAAAGCGAATAAAGTGCAATTTCGCTATACGATACTTTAGCCGAGCCGTCAAGCGCTATAACATAAGAATCACAAACATCTAAATCTTCAAGTTTTTTATTCAATATTTTTGCGCCGACAGATAATATTTGATTTTTGACTTTTGCTGCGGCTTTACGCACTGCTTCACCAGTCAAATATGTTGTGCTCGAAGCGTATGCTCCAACATCAAATGGCGTCATATCAGTATCCGACGAATAAACTATAAATTTATCTACGGTAGTCGCTAATTCTTCCGCAGCTATTTGCGCAAGTATCGTATCACTGCCGGTTCCTACATCAGTAGCGCCTACTAATAAATTAAACGAGCCGTCTTCATTCATTTTTATCGACGCAGCGCCCATATCTATTTCAGGGATACTTGAGCCCTGCATCAATATGCACATTCCTAAACCGCGTCTGTATCTACCGCTCTTTTCAGTATGCGGTCGGCGATTATGCCAGCCGATTTCTTTTGCGCCTAATTCTATACATTCGCTCAAACTCGAACTGTTAATTGTCATCGGCGCGCCCGGCTTGCCTTCGCCTAACGCTTCAAATGCAGGATGACCTTCTCCTAATTTTATATGATTGCGTTTTCTAAATTCTACTGGACACATTCCTAATTTTTCTGCCATTATATCAATCATTGATTCAAGAGCAAAAAATGCTTGCGTCGCGCCGTAGCCGCGATAAGCGCCGGCAACAGGCAAATTAGTATATACTGCAACAGCATTAAAATGAATGTTATTGCAGTGATATAACGGCAGTGTCTTGCCGCCAGAACAACTCATCACAGCTAACGCATGACCACCATAAGCACCTGTATTATTTATTATATCCATTCCCACAGCATTTATAACACCATTTTTCATCAATCCGCAGCGCATTCTAATGCGCATCGGATGACGCGTGCGCCCGCTGCGAAATATTTCAGGTCTTGTAAGTGCGCAAAACGCCGCACGACCTGTGCGTAAAGCAACTAATGCGACAATATCTTCTAACATTAATTCTTGCTTAGAGCCAAAACCGCCGCCTATACGCGGTTTGACTATTCTTATGCGCTTTAGCGGTATATCCAATGTCCGCGCTACTAATCGTCTAATATGAAACGGCACTTGTGTGCTTGTTGTTATTACTACTCTACCATAAGAATCTATTTGCGCCCAACTTATATAACCTTCTAACGCGCAATGCTGAACATATTGCGTTTCAAATATTTCATCAAATACATATTCTGATTCATTTAATGCCTTTTCAAATTCTCCAACTTCCATACCAATACGCGAAACAATATTTTTTTTCGGTTCATAAGGCACTGGTATTGGAACAAAGGAATCTTCTTCATCGTGAATTATCGGCGCATTTTCTTTTAATGCGCTGTCAATATCCAATACCGGCTCTAATATTTCGTATTCTACTTTTATTTTTTTTAAAGCGTTTTCCGCTTGTTCGCGAGTCTCAGCGGCAACAGCCGCGATTCTATCGCCGACAAAACGCGCTTTATTGTCAAACATATAAGTATCATACGGCGACGGTTCTGGATAACCCTGCCCGGCTGTGGTATGCGGAATACGCGGAACATTTCCATAATACAACACGCATTTTACGCCTGGCATCTTTTCAGCTTCGCTAATATCTATTGATTTTATTTTCGCGTGAGCAACAGGACTCCACAAAATTTTAATATGCAAAGCATCCTGCGGCGTTAAATCGCCGGTAAATAGAGATTTTCCTTGCGCTAACGGCAATCCGTCTATTTTGCTTATAAAATGATTTACAATTTTAAATTCTTTGGTATTTGACATTTTGTATCAGTCCCTTATTTTATTTCTTTATCTTCTTAATTTTTCTTTATGTTTTTCTGAAAGATTTTTTAAAGCACTCCAGATTTTTTCGTAACCAGTGCATCGACAGCGATTGCCGTCAGTATATATTTTTATAGTTTCGTCGTCAGGTATTGGATTTTCATCAAACATCGCTTTTGCTGACATTATAAAGCCCGGGGTGCAATAGCCGCACTGCAACGCGTGCTCTTTTATAAATTCGTCTTGAATCTCGTTAGGTAAATTACAGCCGTCCGCAAAACCAGCAGACACGCCTTCTATTGTGGTAATTTCTTTGCCGTCAGCTTGAAACGCGTAAAGCAAACAGGACGCTATCGCCTTGCCGTTCATTATAACTGTGCAGCTGCCGCACATACCTTCTAAACATCCGTATTTTACGCCTTTATAACCAATACGGCGCAGCAATTCCAACAACTTTTCATTCGGCTCGATTTCAAATTCGCGAAGTTCGCCGTTTAATCTAAAAGATATTTTTTTCTTTACCATTATTTTTCTCCTAACGCTTCTTTTAATGATTCAACCAACACATCTTTTATTCGAGTTTTTACTAAATGTTTGCAGTATTCCAAACTCATACCATCGCGCGGATTAAATTTATATTTATCCAATAAATTAAAGTTTATTTTGTTGAATATCGAAAAATCCGCGGGCTCGCCTTTTAATGAATTTTCAAGTTCGAATAATCGCATCGGAAAAATAAATACTGAGCCGATTGTTATTCTGACATCTTTAATTTTATTGTCTTTTAGTTCAATAAAACTCGCTACTGTCGCAGAACTAAAACCGGACGATATTCTAGTTTCTTTTGAATAACTGAACCCCATATTTTTTAATAACCGCGGGATTTCAATATATTCAATAATCGCATTGCCAATCGCTTCTTTATGCGTTGTAGAATTATGAAAAACATCTGATATTTTTAATATTTTAGAATCAAAACCTGTGATTTTGATTTTGCCGTCAAGAGTCTTTAATACCACAGGAAAATCAGACCAATAAAATACTCGCGCAATATTTCCGCCTATTGTCGAAATATTGCGGATCTGCTGATTTACAAATTTTTTCGCAGCGCGATTTAATATAAAACCGTCTTCTTCTTTTTTCATTATATCGCTTATTGTTGTTAATGCTCCTATTCTAAAACTATCGCGTTTGGCTGTTATTCCGAACAGCGGCAGTTTACTTATATCAATAGCGACTTTTTCTGCATTTGCCTGAACAAAATAAGCAGATGTGCCGCCGGCTATATAATATGCCGATTGTCCTAAACTATGCGCAAATTCATAAGCTTCTGATATTTTGGTGGGAATTACAAAATCTTTTATTTTCATCTATTCACCTTTTGAAAATCTTTCAAATACCTGCAAGTTTTATTATATTTTTCATCGCTAAAAAAATCAATATGCAAAATAGTTCAAATAAAACTAAAATAACATTGACTGTTTTTTTTTAATGTTATATCATTTATTTCAATCTTTATTACTATATGGGGTTTTTAAATGAAAAATTTTTGGTTAATATTTTTTTTGATTTTTATTTTTGCGTGCGCAAAAACAAATAATCAAAATTCCAATATTCAGCAAAGCGAAAACAGCAGCGACAGCAATCTTACAATTCAAACATCAGAGAATCAAAAAGAAAACATCGATAGTGAAACTTCAACCATCAAAAAAGACAATACCGTAAAAAAATCCGAAAAAACAGAAGAAAAAAAAGCAGAGCGGCAGACTCAATCTAAAATCACATATATACAATTGGGCTCTGAAAATTGTCCGCCCTGCCGTATGATGAAACCAATACTCGAACGGATAAAAAAAGAATATCACGATAGCGGTAAAATAGAATTAAAATATTACGATGTCTGGACGAAAGCAGAACAGCACTACGCTGAAAAATACAAAATTCGCGTTATTCCCACGCAAATTTTTATTGATGCGCAAGGCAAAGAACTTTTCAGACACGAAGGTTTTTTGGCTTACGAACAACTTATCGAAATTTTCAAAAAATTCGGAATAAACTAATTTGAAAAAATTTATTGCATTATTAATTTTATTTTTCAGCGCGCGATATATTCTATATTCCGACGGTCTGAAAATCGGTTCAAAGATACCAGCTATTACAGGCAAAACCTTAACAGGCAAAAATTTAACAGCGGATGATTACAAAGATAAATATATTTTAATTGATATTGGCTCTACTATATGTGAACCGTGTCAAAAGACGCTAATACAATTACAAAAATTAAAAACAAAATATCCTGAGCTTTTTATAATCGCTATTAATATTGACCCGCAGATATTCTCAAAAAACTTAAAAAAATTTGTAAAAGAAAATAATATTGATTTTCCTATTATACTCGATGAAAATAAAAAATTATTTAATGCTTTCAAAGCAGATTCTATACCATATATAATTTTTGCTGATAAAACAGGAACTGTTTTACACAGCGCTGCCGGCGAAAAATTTGATATTGACCAAAAATTTGAATTATCCAGATATTTTAATAATTCAAATGAAAAACCAAATAATTCTGAAAATATATTAGCAATTGTCGGCAGTGAAATCATTACGCTTGACGAATTTCAAGAAATTTTATCATCGCTGCCGCCGCAATACAAATCGCATTTCCAAAATAATCCTCAAATATTATTAGAAGAACTAATCAGTCAAATAGTTTTACATAATGAAGCGTTACGCCAAAATTTTGATAAAAGACAGGAAATAAAAAAAATAATTGATAAAACAATAAAAAATATTTTGATACAGGCATTTATCGAAGAGCAATTAAAAAATATAGAAACAAAAGATTACCAAAATGCTTTAAATAAATTAGCGGCATCTTTAAAATCAAAGGAAAACATCAAAATTTTTTCAGACAATCTTTCAAAATTAGAATCTAGAATTGAAAGAATAAAATTGCCGGAATTTATAAAAACAACAAAACCTGTAATGATAGCATTAGGCGCTGAATCCTGTATGCCTTGCAGATTGATGCAGCCGATATTAAAAGAACTAAAAGAAGAATACAAAGATA
>JAKPEO010000081.1 GCA_029551925.1 bacterium | reverse complement strand
GCAGGTGCTGGCTATCGTTATGCAAAAAATAACAATATTAATCCATGGACAGGAGTAAGAAATAATAGCGTCACTATTGGGAAAGGCATGGACATAGTTGACCCTGCAACTAAAGATTTGGTAGTGTCCATAATTTTGTGTAAATGAAAAGGCAGCTGCATTTGGGAGGCCAACCGGACTGGAGCCGGAAAACGAGCTCAAATCCTTGATTTCAGCACTTTCTCGGCTATAAAAATATACCGGATGGTAGCAATAATTATTATGAATTTTTTCTTTAAAAATTAATGGAGATTTTTTCTATTATCATACATCCAACAAAATGATATTTAAGCAATTAGGGATTATTTCAAAATAAAATTTGTATTCACAAATTTTATTGAATTATTGGCATTTTGATTACTTTTCATTTTTCTCTTTTTTAATACACATGTCATATTCTTGACTCTAAAATAGCTTTTAAAATTTATTGTGATTAAAACACTTGCATCATATTGCATTTCCAATATAAAGAAGCATTTTTTCGAATCATTTTTCAGGTAGGTTTTAATTTTAAAGTGATCTTTTAAAATAAATTAAAAAGATGCGAGAAATTATTTCAGACTTTTTGTCATTTATCAATAAAAAATCTGAACAGTACATTATTTATGAAATAATTATTGAATAATCCGTATGAAGAACTATTAAGACATCCACGCCAAATAAAATATGGCAAAAAACTGAAACACAATTGAGTAATAAAAAGCGTTTTAATAAACTGAGGATAAATATTTTTTTGACAGGTAACAGATTACCTGTTAGAATTAATTGATTATTAATATGATTATGAGTGATAATGCATCGCTGACTCTAAAAATTGTTTTTGAACTGTACTGATAACTATCGGAGGTTTTCAGAACAAAATGTGTATTCAATTGTGTATTCAAAAACAAAAGGCAGTTACTTTCAATTTTTGTAACTGCCTTTTCACCGTCGGCCCGGAGAGGCTCGAACTCTCGACCCCATGATTAAGAGTCACGTGCTCTACCAGCTGAGCTACGGGCCGTAAAACGACTGCAAAATTATAAAAAAATGAAACTAAAACGAAAATCCTGTGAGAAATTAATATGATTCTGCAAATCAGATAATTATCCTACTCAACGTCAAACCACGCATTCAGTTGCCTGCTGTAATC
>JAKPEO010000077.1 GCA_029551925.1 bacterium | reverse complement strand
AAAATAATGTATGAAGATGCTGCAGATCCGCAACTTTATGTAGATGAAGCAAAAATCGATTGGAATGTAAATGATAAATTATCATTGACATTTGGAAAATTTTATCTTATCTCATCAATATCTGATAATTTTATCAGTGACCCAGTATCATTAAATTACATTGAATTATGGAAAAATGCCGCTATGGCTGCGTATAAAGTTTCAGATTGCATTACCTTAAAAGGCGCCGTATATAATGGCGTTACTCAAAAACAAACAAAAGATAATGTGATCATATCAGAAATTATTTAATGGCTGCTGAATGTGGCAATGACAATTATAATTTTAATATTGCATATATTTCAAATTCAGTAGAAGCGTTAGAATCAAATGGCGTATTATCTGATTCTTATACAAAAGTAGGAGCAAATATCGTATTAAGCGGAAAAGCGAAAGTTGATAATTTTAGAATGTCAGCAGAATTTGTTTGCCCTACTTCAAAAGCAATTGCGACATTAACTACCCCTGGCAAAATAGGTTTTAATGTTTATAATTTATCTGCTGGGTATCAGATTAACGACAAATTTGAAATTGATGCAAGATACGAATATTCAAAAAGTAAAATTGACGGAGCGCTTCAAGAAAAAACAAAAAATATCGCAGGATTGTTGACTTATTCTTATAATGATAATGTGTCATTTGGTTTTGAATATTTAAACAGCGTAGTGAAAGATTATGTTGCGCCATCAAAAACTGAAACTGACAAAGTTACAGCGAGAATTTCTTATAATTTCTAATTTTTTTATATTGTAAAATATTTCGAACGGATTTTTTTTAAAACTTTTATACAGCCGACTAATTTTTAAAGATTAGTCGGCTTTTTAATTAGCATATAATTTTAAAAATGAATATAAAAATGAATATTTATATTTTTTATAATATGTAGGGAGTAGTAAAAAAATATTATGATACGCAAATACCGAAATTTATTATTGTTTTTATCATTATTGTTTTTTTCAATAACATTTATGTATATGTCTCCTGTATTAGCGATAATGGGCATTACGCAGGGAATAATAGCGAGCGGCTTGATTTTCTGGCTGATGATGTTTGTTTTATCATTTTTTATCGGCAGATTTTATTGCGGTTATCTTTGTCCAATGGGCGGCATACAATTTTGCGTTGATGCGTGTCTGCATAAACCTCGTATAAACATAAAATATTTGAGAGCCGCAAAATTTTTATTCTGGTTATTTTGGTTGGGAATGGTGATATTTTTCAGTTTGAAATTTGCGCGGGATTTAAAAGTGAATTTGTTTTTTGCTAATCCTACAAAATTACCGCCGTATTCACAGCAATCGTATTCAATATATTTTGGCATAATTTTTAGCGTTACGATTATGGCGATAATTTTAGGGAAACGCGGAATGTGCTATTATTTTTGCCCGTTTTCAGTATTTTTTATGATCGCTAATAAAATCCGCAATTTTATTAAATTACCGTCATTATATTTGTCAAAAACAGAAAATAAATGCGTAAAATGTAAAGCGTGCAATCGCGCGTGTCCGATGTCGCTCGATGTTATGCAAATGGCGGCAGATAATAATTTTGAAAATTCTGAATGTATATTATGCGGTAGTTGTATTGACGCCTGCAAATCAAAAGTATTAAAATATTCGCTGAAAAAATAATTTTTTTTTGAATGATTCAAATAAATGAATTTATCAAAATATTATTAATACTGCGGCAGCAGATAAATGAAATAGTCCGTAATAATTATCATTTATCCTATCAGTCTGAAGAATCATTAAAAAAAACTATAAATGAAATTAATAATTCTGTTGATGATGAAATTCCTAAATTAAAAATATTATCGCGAAAACTTGAATTTTTTTTTAATAATATATCTACTGATACCGCTGAAAAAATAAAAAATATTATAATGATAATTTGGCTGATAGAATTAGAATTATTATATCAGCCGCTAAAAAATCTAAAAGGCGCGGGAAAGGTGTTTTGCGAATTATTCGCTAAAAAAAATATCACGACGATAATAGATTTAATTGAATATTTGCCTTATAACTATGAAATTTATAGAGTATCAAAAATCAGCGAAATATATGCAGATGAATATTTTATTGTCAGCGGTATTGTAAAATCAATAAAAATTCAATATCTCAAACCGCAAAAAAAATATATCACAAATATTTTAATAGAAGAAGAATCAGCAGAATTAACTTGCAGATTTTTCGGTAATCCCGCGATATTCAAAAAAACTATAAAAGAGAATGAATTAATACAAGTATCAGGCAAAGTCATTTATCGCGATTACTATCAAATGATAAATCCCAAATTTAAAACTGTGAATTTTGAAAAATATAAACACGGCGCGATAATAGTCAGGCCAGTATATTCATTACCTGAACGGATAAATTACGCTAATTTTAAAAAAGTATTAGATACTGCGCTGAATATTTATTTGCCGATAATGACTGATTATTTAAGTTCAAAAATTATAAAAAATAAAAATTTTTTGAAGTTAACCGAATGTCTTGAATTTTTGCATAATCCGTCAGATATTCAAAAAATAAGCGAATACCGCAGACAGATGTTATTTAGAAATTTTTATTTTTTTCAATTTATCATACAATCTAATAGAGTAACAATTACAAAATTAAAATGCGCGGCATTTGATTATGGTAAGGCTGCAGATAAAATAAAAAAACTGATAAATTCTTTGAATTTCAGTTTAACAAAATCTCAGCAAAAAACATTTAATGAAATTCTAAATGATATAAGTAAAGATACGCCGATGCGGAGATTGCTGCAAGGTGATGTCGGCAGCGGTAAAACAATAATAGCGATATTATCAACTATTGTTTGCGTAGAAAATAATTGTCAAGCAGTAATAATGTGTCCAAGCGAATTATTAGCGCATCAGCATTATAATACATTTTTAAAATTTTTAGAGTTTGCGAATTATCGTATTTGTTTGTTGACTTCTGCTATTTCTAAAAAAACGCGCGAGATTTTATTAGAAAAAATTAGCGGCGGCGAAATAGATATAATAATCGGTACTCACAGCATAATTCAAAAAGATGTGAATTTTTATAAAGTTGGATTAGTTGTGATTGACGAACAGCATAGATTTGGAGTGAAGCAAAGATTGTTAGCGGTTAAGCATTCTACAAATCCGCATTTGTTGTATATGACAGCCACACCTATACCGCGCACGCTCGGCTTGACTATATTTAGCGATTTTGATATTTCGGTTATTAGCGAAAAACCGCGCAATCGCAAAAAAATCATAACAAAAATTATAACTGAAAAAGAAGAAGAAGCATTATTCGCTAATATTCGCAAAAATGCGGAAAATGGTTTTCAGACATTTATCGTTTATCCGGTGATTGACGAAAGTTCTAAACGCGAATTAAAATCAGTAAAAATGCGCTTTGAAAAATTGAGTAATACGGTATTTAAAGATATAAATTGCGCAATGCTGCACAGCAAGATTAATGATGAACAACGGGTAAATATTATGAATGATTTTGCCTCTAATAAAATCAAAATTTTATTTTCTACGACGATTATAGAAATAGGTATTGATATACCCAACGCAAATATGATGATTATCGAACATCCTGAATGCTTTGGATTAGCGCAGTTGCATCAGTTGCGCGGCCGTATCGGCAGAAACCCTATTCAATCTTATTGTTATCTGATTATTTCTGAAAATTTGTCAACATTAAGCAAACAGCGTATTGAAAAATTTACAGAATTAGACGATGGTTTAGCGCTTGCAGAATTTGATTTGCAAAATCGCGGCTGCGGCGATTTTATAGGCGAGCGCCAGAGCGGTCTTTCAGAAAATTTTATCAAAGATTTTTTTAAACACACTGATTTAATGTTAGAAGTAAAAAAAATAGTGTTTGAAATTTTGAGAAATTCAGATTTTAAAACTAAATATTTATATTTAAAAAAACAAATGATTTTTAGGAAATAGAGTATAATACGATTGTTCTGATGAATAGTTATAAAAGTTAATAAAAAGAAAATGGCGGAGAGTCAGGGATTCGAACCCCGGGAGACCTCCTCAGCCTCAACGGTTTTCAAGACCGCCGCCTTAAACCACTCGGCCAACTCTCCGTGATTATTTTTGGACAACTAAAATATTGAACCATTGAAAAATCAAGGTTTCATTTAATTTTTGCAGAATTATATTAAAAAAAAATTGTTTGTCAAGTTTTTTTTATTTTATTCTTTTTTTATAATCAAAAAAAAAAATTGACATAAATAATATTTAATTATATTCTTAATATTTAATGTGAATTTATTATGAATTTTTAATAATAAATTAAATTTGGACATTTTTATGCCATTATCAAAAGAAATAAAAAATAATATTGGAATAGTAAAAATAATTGGCGAGACGAATATAAATACAGAACGGAAATTAATAGATTTAGTAAAAGAATTAGCCCAAAAAACTGGAAATAATATAATTTTGGATTTAGAAAATTGCAGTTATATAGATAGCGGTACGCTCGGCGCAATAATTTTATTAAACAAATATATTTGCTCTGCTGGCGGAAAATTTTGTATGGCTAATATAAAAACTGAAACTGTTTCAAAATTATTTACAATTACGAAATTGTATAGTTTAATACCTAAATATGAAACAGTTGATGAAGCATTAACAGAATATTTTAAAGTGGACAAATAACCGACTAAAAAATGGCAGAAAAAACAACTACAAGTGACATACCATTATTAAAAATTTTGAAAAACGGCGATATGCTGGTGGCATTAGGAGTAATTGCCACTGTTGTTATGTTGGTTATTCCGATATATACTTGGATGTTGAATATACTTTTGACATTGAGTATATCTATCGGATTAATTATAGTTTTGACTGTGACTTATATTCGTAAACCAATAGATTTTTCTGTATTTCCTTCGCTGCTGCTAATGACTACATTATTTAGATTAGCGCTGAATGTTTCGTCAACTCGATTGATTTTATTAGAAGGCAGAAAAGGCGTAGAAGGCGTAATCACAGCATTTGGCGATTTTGTAGTCGGCGGCAATCCGATAGTCGGTATAGTAATTTTTATAATTTTAATAATCATACAATTTATGGTAATAGTTAAGGGCTCGACACGCGTAGCAGAAGTAGCTGCGCGTTTTACATTAGACGCGATGCCCGGCAAACAAATGGCTATTGACGCTGATTTAAATTCAGGCGCAATTACTGAAAAAGAAGCTGATAAACGGCGCCGCGAGATACGCAGAGAAGCGGATTTCTATGGAGCGATGGATGGTGCATCAAAATTCATATCTGGCGATGTTATCGCCGGTTTGATAATTACATTTGTAAATATATTAGGCGGTTGGGGAGTAGGTATGTGGCTGCGCGGCGAATCATTTGCAGAGGCAGCTAAAACATATACTTTATTGACAATTGGCGATGGATTAGTGTCACAAATACCTGCATTATTAATATCAGTGGCAACTGGTATAATAGTTACGCGCGCAGCATCTGACGACGATATGGGCGTGGAATTAACAACGCAATTAACTCAGCAGCCGAAGGTATTATTTATAACAGCGGGCACCTTATTTTTATTAGGTATTGCTACGCCGCTTCCGACAATACCGATGACATTTGCAGCGTTATTAATTGGCGGAGTAGGTTATGGTATGTATGTTGCCGCAGAAAAGCGGACAGCGGCAGAAGCGCAGCAACAAAAAGAAACCAAGAAAGAAGAAATACGGCAGCCGGAAAATGTCGCGTCGCTCATACAAGTTGATACAATGGAATTAGAAATAGGTTATGGCTTGATACCATTAGTAGCGCCGGAGCAAGGCGGCGATTTATTAGAACGAATAACATTATTAAGAAAACAATGCGCGTTAGATTACGGCATTATTGTGCCGTCGATACGTATTCGCGATAATATGCAATTAAAACCTAATGCATATGTTATAAAAATTAAAGGTGTTGAAATGGCTGGCGGCGAAGTTTATCCGGATAAATATTTAGCAATGAATCCTGGCAATATCGCTGAAAAGATTCACGGGATAGATACGATAGAGCCGGCGTTTGGATTACCTGCTACTTGGATTACAGAAGCGCAGCGCGAAGCTGCTGAAATCGCAGGATATACTGTTGTTGACCCGCCGTCAATTATTGCTACGCATTTGACCGAAATAATTAAACGTAATGCTCACGAATTACTCGACAGAAAATCTATGAATACTCTATTAGCGAAAGTGAAAGAAGAGCATCAACAACTTGTTGATGAAGTAATACCGCAGATTTTGACAATAAGCGATGTTCAAAAAGTATTACAATATCTTTTGAAAGAAGGCGTTTCTATAAAAAATCTGCCGCAGATTTTTGAAGTATTAGCGGATAAAGGTAGAACTGTCAAAGATCCGCGAATTTTAACTGAATATGTTAGATTAACATTAAACAGACAAATTTGCGCGATGTTATTATCGGCCGATGGAAAACTAAATGTAATAACATTATCGCCGCAGTTGGAAAAAGAATTAGCTGATAATTTAAAAGAAAGTCAAGACGGCAGTTATATAGCGTTAGAGCCGATAAAATTGCAAAAACTCCTTGCTAAATTAAGCGAAACAATAAACGCGGTAATTGAAAAAGGATTGCAGCCGATTATATTAGTAGCGCCGAATATAAGACCGTATTTTAAAGATTTGACAGAGCGCGTAGCGCCAAGTCTTATAGTTTTATCTTATAATGAAATCGTGGCTAATGTCGAAGTTCAGGCAGTAGGTATGGTGACATTATAAAATGCGAAGAGTATATGAAGGCGAGACATTATCACAAGCATTACTTAAAATGCAGATAGATTTGGGGAAAGATGCGATAATTGTCGGACACAAAAAAATCAAAAAAGGCGGAATATTGGGATTTTTGGGGACGACTGTTTATCAGGTAATCGCGATAAAACCAAAGACTTCATCAGATCAGAAACAAGAAAAAAATATTAATCAATTTCCGCAGCAAAGAAAAACGCAATTATCAGCGAGCGCTGATAAAAAATCAATGAATCAGCATCAAAAAGATGCGACTAATAAAAATCAATTATTAGAAATGCTTTCTAATCGTAAAAATTCACAAGAACTAAATAAAAGCAATAAAACATTACAATCTAATAATCAATCATCGAAATTAAATATGGTGGTTGATGATGAAGCAATGCCGGAATTCGGCAATATTGAAGATATCACAGCGGCTTCTGTTATGCCGACATCAGCGAAAAATAAAAATTTAAGCCATTCGGTAAAAAATCCATATACAGCGAATAAAACGCATTTTGGACTTAATCAATACAAAATACAACAACAGCAGCCGCAGCAGGTAAAATCTATTAATATCAATACAGCAGCGCCTGCGCTCGCGCCGTCTGCTGGCTCAAGTAATAATCAAAAGACGGTAGAAAATAACTCTGCTATTATTCAAAATAATGAAAGCGATTATACTTCTAAATTGAACGAAGAAATACAATTGCTAAAAAAGGAAATTAGATTATTAAGTTCTAATATGGAAAAGATCCTTGAAAATAGCGATGGTATAAGCGCTGATAAAATTAAATATCCCGGCAAATTATCAGAAGTGTATATTCGTTTAATAGAAAATGAAGTAGATGAAATATTGGCTGACAGATTGATTAATAATATAAAAAAAGAACTTAATGAAAATGAATATTATAATTTAAGTTTAGTGCAGAAATTACTTGAAAAACAAATTATCGAATTATTTCCCAAGACGGAAGATATTAATTTAGAAATTAGCAATAATACTCCATATTTAATGACATTAGTAGGCCCAACAGGCGTAGGCAAGACTACGACGATAGCGAAGTTGGGGGCTAATTTTTCGCTTGTTTACGGAAAAAAAGTAGGATTTATTACAATTGATACTTATAGATTAGCGGCAGTTGAACAATTGCAAAAATATGCTGAAATATTGGAAGTACCGCTGAAAGTAATATTTAAAGCTGAAGATTTTAAATTAGTATTAAATGAATTAAAAGATAAAGATATAATTTTTGTAGATACTGCTGGCAGAAGTCCAAAAGATGAAGAACAGATGTATGAATTAAAAGAATTTGTTAGAAACGCAGATGCAATTATGGATATTTGTTTAGTTATTCAAGCAACCACAAAATATTCTGATATTGAAGATATTATTAGCAAATTTACTGATATTGGTTTTTTAAAAGTGATAATAACCAAAATAGATGAAACCTTGACGTTTGGTCCAATTGTCAATATTGTTGATAAATATAAAATACCAATAATATATGTCACAACTGGTCAAGATGTGCCTGATGATATAGAAATTTTTGAGCCAGCCAAACTTGCAAAAGCAATAATTTATCCTTCTGAAAGGAATGAATAATTATGTCAGATCAAGCGCAAAAATTACGCGCAAAAGTAAATGAAAATAAATTAAGCAATTTAATTGACGATATAAAAAATATAAAAGATATACAGGAAATATATAGTCGCGCTGTTTTGCAAAGCAATAATAAATGCAAAGTTTTGAGTTTGATTAGCGCCAAAGGCGGCGTAGGCAAAACTTTATGTTTGTATTCTATTGTTGAAATATTGAAATCATACAATAAACGCGTTGCAATTATTGATATGAATAAATATTATTCTGATATTTCGCTGTATTATCGAAATCCTAATATAGTGAACATCACAAAAAAAAATATTTTAGAAAATGTGAGTTTTTCGCTTTTGGAAATAGAAAATATTGAGCAATATATTTATCAGTTGACGCCCGAAATTCAAAGCGTAGAATGGCAATTAATAAAAATAATTTTATATCAAGCAAAATTATCGGAATTTGAATATGTGGTGATAGATACGCCTGTAAGTTCGCCGGATATTCTTTTTAATATTTCGACAATAGTAGATAAGACAATCATTGTAAGTAATGTAACTTTTAATTCTTTATATAATACAAATAATTTATTACAGCGAATAATAAAAATGTTGGACAATAAAATTATAATCGATTTGATTTTTAATAATATAGATAAAGCTGATAATTCGCTTATAATGCAATTTATCGAGAGTGTTGGCAAATCAGAAAAAATAGAAATTAATGAAATTTTGAAAATTAAAAACGATAAAATATTAAAAGTATTAGAAGAACTCGGAGTCACTGCGGCGCTGCATAGCGAAAAAATAAAGAGCAGCGAAATGTATGAGCACTTGAAAAAGTATATTGAAACAGAAATATTAGATATATCCAGCGCCAGCGCTTCTCAAAAAGCACAAAAAAATGTTTTAAAAAATTTTCTTAATTTTTTTAAATAGCGCAATGTCATTACGAGACGATATTTTAGGGAAAATATTAGAAAAAACAAATGCTGCTCCAAAAGAAGTGGAATGGGCTTTTGAGCTTGCTAATCATAATATAGAGAATGCCATTGAACTATTAAAAAGTAAAGTAATTATTATTAAAGGAAAAATAATCGCTGAATATGAAGATTTATTTGGAATATTCTTAATAAAAATATTTTTAGATAGTTATTTTATAAAGCCGTTATTTTGTTTTAGTCGCGATTATCATATTACGCAAATTGATATAACTCAAAAATGGCGCGAATTAGAAAAAAATATTAATGACAGATTAGCATTTACTGATAAATATATTTTTTATATAAACGAAAAATTAAATCAAAAAATCGTTAATTCCTCAAAAATATTTGAATATTTGAAAAATGCTAATGTAGAGGAAATAATAACTGATAATAAAATAGAGCATATAGTATATGATGAAATTTATACAGAATTTTCAAATGCTCAATTATTCATTGATATTGTTAAAAAAACTATTTCACGCGTAGAATATGAATGGATTTTGAAAGAAGAAACCTTAAAAGAAAAAAAAGATATTAAAGAACAAAAAGATTTTGAAGATAAAGATTTATTTATAAAATCTGAATTTGTAATTTTAGAGAATAATGATAAATTAAAAAAAAATAAATATAAAAAAGTCGAAGAATTAGCAATAGGCGAAGAGGTATTAATAAAGATAATTCCGTCTAATATTCAAACCTCGTATATTTATAATATTTTAAAATTAGACAAGAGCAGAATGCGCTATAATATTTTAGCGGCTAAAATTATAAATATCGATAAAAGCGAAAAAGATGCGCGAGTGATAATCTTAGAAATTTTGCCCGGCATTTTTTCTAAAATCAGAGCGACAAATTCAACTTTAATAAAAATTAATGAAAATTTGACAAGTTTCAAAAAATTTAGTATAATATTTTTGATTATATTGATTTTTGTTTTAGCGGTGGCATTATATTTTATATTTTTTATTAGATTGAGATATTGGTAATAGTTAAGATGATAAAGACTAACAGCGATAATAATAGCGAAGCGCTAAAAAATGAAAAGAAACAACTTGAAAAAAAATTATGGGATAATTATCTCAAAGATAGAAATGTCGAAAACCGCAACGCATTATTAGAGTTTTATACTGATATTTTGCATTATATTGCTGGTAGAGTAGCAGTGAGCAAACCGCCGAATGTCGAATATGAAGATTTAATTAGTTATGGCGTGCTTGGATTAATAGATGCGATTGAAAAGTTTGATGTATCAAAAAATTTGAAATTTTCGACATACGCATCTATGCGAATAAAAGGAGCGATATTAGATGCGCTTCGCGAATTTGACTGGGTGCCGCGAATGATAAGGATTAAGGCAAAAAAAATACAGAGCGCTTATATGGAATTAGAAAACAGATTGGGATATCAGCCGACAGATGAAGAAGTAGCGTCGTATTTGAATCTTACGCTTGACCAATTTTATGATATGCTCTTGGAAATTAGCGGGACATCGCAATTATCATTAGACAGCACTTGGCTGATAGGTAAAGACGCAGATGAAATTACTATTATGGAGACAATAGAAGCGCCGTTTACAGACCAGCCAGATTTGAAATTAACAAGAGAAGAGATAAAAAAAGAAATAATGCAGGCGATAAATTCATTGCCTGAAAAAGAACGCAATGTTCTAGCATTGTATTATTATGAAGGATTGACTTTAAAGGAAATAGGCGAAGTATTAGAGGTAACTGAATCGCGAGTATCGCAGATACACGCCAAAGCGATAACTATTATAAAATCGCGGTTAATAAATACTTTTGGCTATTCTAATTTTGAGTTGCGTTAAATAAAAAAATATATAAAGGTGCGCAATTATGGTTATAAATCCTATTGATGCGCAAATAATGATGCTAAATCAAACGATAGTCGGTAAAGAACAGCAGGTTGCCAAAGAACTGCCTGTTCAAATAATGAATGAAGAAGTAGAGAAATTCGCTAAAGAGCGCAAAGAAGATACAGAGCGCGTAGTGAAATCGCCGGAATCCGAACAGCAGCAAAAGATAAATGAAAAAAATCAGCGTCAGCAGTCTAATCAAAAAAAACAAAAAGATTCAGAAAAACAAAAATTAGAGAAAGAAGAAGAACGCAAAAAAATCGAACATCAAGTAGATATATTACGCGGAAGAATTATAGATATTACTCTTTGATTTCTACATTTTGCTTAACCAATTGAATATAGATTTTAGATTGAGATTATATATCAAATTATTTTCAGTATCGCACGCTACGCGGCAAGATTGGCAATTCGGGATTTTTTGCAAGTCATTAAAGCCATTAATAAAACCGGATTTTTTTATATCTATTCCGTCAATAGCGCCGATGCAGTGGCCGCAAGCATAGAGTTTTTCATCTGCAAATAAATGACAATATAATTTTCCGGCAACACATTTTATTCCGTAATTTTTAGAAGACATCAATATTTTATAATCGTCCCAAGATTTCATAAAATTAAGAAATTCAAAACTCGAACCGATGGGCTCCCCATCTTTTTTTAATTTTATAAGTTTTTCAAACGCCGCCCTTATATCTTTATCATCTGGTATCAATTCTAATTGCTGAACTTTTTGATAATCAGGCAGCGAATTGCTTTCTATTACTTTATCAAAAAATTGGATAAGCACAAAATTAGCGTATGTATTATATTTTTTCGCTATTGACAATACGAATTCAATGTCATTGATATTTTTTTTATTTAATGTCGTAGTTGTCCAAAAATTTATATTATTTTTTTTTAATAATTCCATTGTTTTAATTAATGTTTCAAAATTATCAGCTCCGCGTAAATAATTGTGATTTTTTGGCGAGCCGTCAAAACTCATCATTACTACATCGACAAATTTAAGAGCATCTAAATGCTCGGAAATTTTTGTTGCGTTTGTAGATAATGCGATAAACATTTTTTTTGATTTGGCAAATTTTATAATTTCATCTATGCCTTTATGTAATAATGGTTCGCCGCCTGTGATATTTAATTTTACTACGCCGGCATCTGCCATTTGTCTAATATATTCAATGCAATTTTCAGTGGGAATTTCTAAAATTTTTTTTTGATTTATTTTTTGAAAATCGCAGCATTTGCAATTTAGATTGCAGCGCGAAGTGATAGTCAAATATACGCCTATCGGAGTTTTATAGTCTTTTAGAATATTTGCAGTCAATGATTTTAAACCTGCTTTGATGAAATTTGGCTTTAATATTTTTTTTAAATTCATAGCGCGTTAATTTTATTTCCAAAAATCAGGAATGAAAAAAACTATAATCGTAAAAATTTCTAATCTTCCGATTATCATTAAAAGCGATAAAAAATATTTAACTGTCTCTGGCAAAAATCCGAAATTTTCTACTGCTCCCACTTTTGCAAGACCAGGACCGATATTCCAAAGAGTAGCGGCAACAGATGTTGTTGATGTTATAATGTCAATATTATGCAGGGCGACAAATAATGAACTAAAGACAAAGATTCCAATAGCAAACACAAAAAAACCGAGTATCTGATGCATAGTTTGTTTTGGGAACGGATGATTTTCAATTTTTAAGACATAAACAGCCGTAGGATGTAAAGACCTTAATACTTGTTGAATAGCATATTTGAATAATATGATGATTCTTATAATTTTCATCCCGCCGCCAGTTGAGCCGGCGCAGCCGCCAAAAAACATTAAAGATACGAATAATAATTGGCAGAATGGCGGCCAGATATTAAAATCAGCTGTGCCGAAGCCGGTTGTCGTTATAATAGATACAACTTGAAATGCCGCATATCTTAATGACGATAAGATTGTTGGATAGTATTTATAATAATAAAGCAAGCCGGTAGTTAAAATTGTACATACTAAAATTATAAAAGCATAAACTTTAAATTCTATATCTTTAAAAAATGTTTTCCATCTGCCTCCTAAAAAATTGTAATACAGTGTAAAATTTACGCCAGCCATAAACATAAAAATCGTGATTACTATTTCAAAATAGCGGCTGTTGTAGCCACCTACGCTTTTATTCAAAGTAGAGAACCCTCCGGTCGCCATTGTGCCGAATGTATGACATAGCGCATCAAACCAAGACATTCCGCCGAGCAATAATAAGATTGTTAATAGCGCTGAAATTGCCAAATAAATATACCATAAATATCGCGCTGAATGGACAGTTTTATTTTTTATTCCTTCTTTGACTGGTCCGGGTGTTTCGTTTTTTAGTAGATATTTTCCGCCTACGCCCAAAAATGGAAATAATGCGACAAATAATACTATTATCCCCATTCCGCCGAGCCAATGCGTTAAACTGCGCCAGAATAATATACATTTACTAACTGCTTCTATATCTGATAATACGGTTGAGCCAGTAGTGGTAAAACCGGATATACTTTCAAAAATAGCATCTGCAAATGTATTCAATGTATCAGTCATTATATAAGGTAATGCGCCAAAAAAACCTGCTACTATCCAGCCGAGACCAACTACTATATACGCTTCTCGTCTATACATTTTAGTTTCTGCATTTTTGTTTAAATAATACAGCAGTCCGCCGCAAGATAGACATATAACAATTGAATATCCAAAATATTCAGTTTCTGGCTCATTATAATAAACGCCCCAACCGAAAGCAAACAACATTGAAAAACCAATGATGATAATTAATAACCCCAATAATTTTGCTATTATTTTATAATTCATTTTTTTATATGACTATTAATAGAATATTTTTGAAATTGCTTCAATATTATTTTCCAATGTAATAATTATTATATTATCTCCTACTTTTAGAATATCGCTGCCTTTTGCTATTATTACATCGTCGTTTCGCAATATGGCGCCGATTAATGTATTTTTAGGAATTTTCGCCTTATATAATGGAACATCTAAAATACTGCAAGTATCTTTAACTTCTAATTCAATTATTTTTGCGCGTTCGTCTATTAATACAGCGATTGTCTTTATTTTTTCTTTTAATAAAAAATTCCAGACAATATTCGCAGTAGAAATGGTCTGGTTGATTGTAGTGTCGATGCCCAACATTTTACTTAATGGTATGTAATCAGGGTTATTAATGGATACCACTGTTTCTTTTACGCCGTTATTTTTTGCGAGCATCGCGGCTAATAAATTGTCTTGTTCGTTTTCTGTTATCGCTATAAAAGTATCGATATCTGAAATATTTTCTTCATTCAAAAAATCCGTGTCTAATGCAGAGGCGTTCATTACTAATGTTTTATTTAATTCATTTGCTAAAAATTGACAGCGTTCAAATGACGGCTCTAATAATTTTAATTGATAATCGTCACTTTCCAATATTTTTGCTAAATTAAAGCCGGTTCTGCCGCCGCCGAATATCATTATTTTTTTGCGTTTGATTTCTTTTTCATCGAATTCTACGCTGATTTTAAATATCGAATCACGGTCGCCTAAAATAAAAACTCTATCATTTTCTAAAAAATAATCATCGCCTGTCGGAATAATTATGTTTTCTTTACGATATATTCCAATAACTATTATATTATCGCCTAATTTGAATGTTTTTAATGGTTTTTTTAGATATTTATTTTTTGCTGTTATATTGAATTCGCGCATTAAAATTCTATCTTTTGCAAAAAATTCTATAGCGGAAATACCGGGCGTTCGTATCCGTTTAGCTATTTCATTTGCTGAAACGTTTTCAGGACAGAATACTAAATCTATTCCAAAAAAATCATTTTGATAATCAGTATTTTTTCTGCCTTCTAAAAATTCTTTGTTTCTTACGCGCGCAATAACCTTTTTTGCGCCTAATTTTTTTGCTGTTAATGCGGATATTAAATTTACGGCATCATCAGCTGCGACAGCAATAAATAAATCGCAGTCATCAACATTTGCATCTTTTAAAAATTGATAATTTACAGCATTGCCGTTGATTGTCTTTACATCTAATTTATCTTCTATTTCTCGTAAGTTTAGTCTATTTGTATCGATTACTTTAATATCGTTTTCTTCAGTGTTAAGTAATTCGGTAATATATGTTCCTATTGTTCCGGCTCCGACGATAAATATTTTCATTTTTATTACCTTCAATATAGAAAAAAATAATTTAATAAAATTATTTTAATTTAATAAATAAAAAAATCAAGAAACTAAAAAATAATAAGAAAAAAACAAAAAAAATCATAAAAAAAATAATGTTTTTTTAAAAATAAGAAATATAATTTATAATTATAAAAAAATAACTAATATATGGAGGTTGGTGGTTATGCCCACAAAAAAAAATTATGTTGTATGTTTGTTTGTTTTGTGTTTTGCTTTTGCAATACCGACATTTGCTAATTATTTAGGCACTACTCAATTAGGCGGTGATTTTGTAACGACAAATATAGCCGAAGGCCCTTATGGCAGTGTAATGGTAATGACACCGGGGACCGGTCAACAAGACAATAAATCAATTGCTTCTGGTTTTGCGTATGTTAAAGTTGATAATCTTAAATTTTATCAATTTCCTTTATCTGTATCTTACACACCAATAACAGGATTCGATTTATCTATGGCGCTGCCAATAATTGATATGACTGCAGAAAAACCTGGATTTGGCGATTTATTTATCGGCGGAAAATATAAATTGAATAATGATTTTTTTAAATGTGCGGCATCATTAGGTATGGTATTTCCTACCGGCGCTGATAGAATAACTGGCGTTACAAATAATCTTGATATTTTAGTTGATTTACCAGTTGAAAAAGAATTGGATTATTTTATTTTAAATATGAATTTCGGAATTGGCTTTATAGATATTGATGCTGATAATTCGCAAGAAATAATAAAAGTTGGCGGAGCAATTAGCAGAAGCATCAATAAAAAAGCCGGCGCTTCATTAGAATTAATGTATCAAGACGGCAAGAATTTTTCGAGTTTATTAGCAGGTGTTGGGGTGAAATATACAGTTAACAGTACAAATAGTTTGACTGGTTTAATTGCTACTGATTTACATTCAACAGGTGCGGATATACTTTTCAATTTAGGTTATTCTAAAAGTTTTTAATTTAGGAGCGTGAAGACAAATGAAAAAAATATTGATTTTAATTATAATATTTATTGGCATATTAGCGCTGCAATTAAATGCTGATGAATTTATAAAAGTAAAAATTATAAATTTAGAAGGCGATGTGATAATCGAACAATCTGGTTTATCTAAAAAAGCAGTAGTAGGCGATATCTTAAAACAAGGCGATAAAATTAAAACCGGCAGCAAATCAATTTGCGATTTAGAATTTGGCGATAATACCTATACTCGTATCGGCGAGTTGTCAAATGCTGAAATTAATGAAGCGCTATTAAAAGATAAAAGATTTTTATTTTTAAAAAAGCAAGATAAACAGATAAATTTGAAATTAAATAAAGGTATTGCATTGACAAGATTGAAAAAGATGGATACAGGCGAAGAATACAAAATATCTACTCCGACAGCAGTAGCTGGTGTGCGCGGTACTATATTCACTACTAATGTAACTAATGTAGGCACAAATATTAATGTATTTCAAGGCATGGTATCAGTAACAAATTTAACTAATAATACAGTCACAAATGTTTCAGCAGGTCAAAGTGTAAGTATTTCGAGCGAAGTAAGTAGTGGTAAAAGCGAAGTCTCCGCAATTTCTACAACTGAATTAAGCGCAGTAAAAGAAGCGGTCGGTAGCGCAATAATAGAAGCGGTAAGTTCTGTTCCTGTAATTACACCAGAAATAAAATCAGTAATTGAAACAATCACAAATACAGTGCAGCCTGGTATAATACCGATAAAACCGCCATCCGGTGCGTCTGTCATAATAAATTTTTCTAATTAATTTATTGCGAGGTGAAAAATAAAATGAAAAATAAAATTTTAAAAAATATATTGTTTGCAGCGCTGTTTTCAATTATTGCTTTATTTTTGATAAGTTGTGGAAAATCACAAAATAATGCGACTGTAAATTTGACGTTACGTGCGCCTTTATATTCTTTACAAAGCAGCGTTTATACTGCTACCGCAGCAGTTTATTCTGAAAATGGAACATTATTAGGCAGTGTATCTGCGCCATTGATTAATATGAGTGGAACATTAGCACTGACAAATATTCCGCCTCAAAATAATGTGTCTATATCTGTTGTATTAAAAGAATATAATTCAGATACTATTTTGATACGCGGTAGTAAGATAGTGAATTTAGTTGAAGGCATTAACTCTGTAAGTTTGACATTAGGTCAGCATCAATTATCATTTAGCGCAGGCTTGAAATATCAATATATAATTGATAATATATCAGCAAATAATTATTCTATTGTATATTGGAAAACTGCAAATGACACTAATTACGATGCTCAAAAAACTTATTATATTTCAAAATTTGATGAAAATAAAGGCGTATTTGTCGGACAT
>JAKPEO010000063.1 GCA_029551925.1 bacterium | reverse complement strand
ATGTCCTCAAAAAAGATATTATATTACAGAAGCGTGTCAGCATTGCATAGCGCATCCTTGCAAACTTAATTGTCCGAAACAAGCAATAACTATCCAAGCGCAGCGCGCTATGATAAACGAAGAACTTTGCGTAGAATGCAGTATGTGCGCGAAAGTTTGTCCGTATAATGCAATAATAGAAGTGCGTCGCCCTTGTGAAAACGCCTGTCCAGTAAATGCGATAAAAACAAATGAAGATAATATTGCCGAAATAGATTTAGATAAATGCATATTATGCGGCAGATGTTTGTTAAGTTGTCCATTTGGCGCAATTGTCGAAATTAGCGATGTTAAAGATTTATTAGTTGCGCTAAAAAATAAAGTTGAAATTGATGTGATGTTAGCGCCTGCGGTAGTGGGGCAGTTTTCGCCGAAAGCGTCATTACAGCAAATTGCCGCAGGCTTGAAATTGCTTGGATTTCGCAATATTTATGAAGTAGCGGAAGGCGCTGATATTGTCGCTGAATTGGAAACGCAGGAATTAATAGAAAAAGTTTTGAAAACTAAAAAATTGAAATTTCTTACTACTTCGTGCTGTCCGTCATTTGTTTATTGTATAAAAAAACATTTTTCTAATATAAAAGAAAATATTTCGCACACGCCTTCGCCAATGATACAACTTGCGCAGATGTTAAAAAATAAACAAATTAATAGTTCATCTAAAAAAATAGTGTTTATCGGTCCTTGTTTGAGTAAAAAGAAAGAAGCAAAAGATAGCGGCGGATTAGTGGATTTTGTATTAACATTTGAAGAATTGGGCTGTTTGTTTGCCGCTAAAAAAATAGATGTGGCGTCATTAACGCCTGCGGAATTAGCAAATTCAGCAACTGCCAAAGGCAGAATGTTTGCAATTGCTAATGGCGTAACAACAGCAATTTCTAATACTATAAAACAAAATACAGATTTGAATTTTTCAGCAAAATTAATTGACGGTATTAATAAAGAAAATTTAAAGATTTTGAAAGCTGCAAATTTCGGCAAATATGATTTTGATTTTATTGAAGGTATGTGTTGTGAAGGCGGCTGTATCGCAGGACCGGGAGTTATTGCCAAACCGTCAATTTCAAAAAAATTGCTTGATGAATTGTTAAAATAAAAACAATTAATACTCGATTTTAGATTTTAAGTTTCAATTTCAATTATACATTTTTTCGCGCCAATACCCAATACTCCGGCTTTTGACTGCTGTAATATTTTATATTTTATTTTGGTCGGCTCTATTTTTAATAAATCGGATGCTTTCGCTAAACATTCTTCTAATGTTTTACCGTCTATAGTTTTTTTGGCGGTTGATTTGGCTGATATATTAGTTTCTTTTTTTTCAAATTTTATCGGAATATATTTTTTTAAAAATTCAGAGTCTTTATCATTTTCTTTTTTTTCAACAACTATTATTTTAATAGAATTTTTATATTGCGCTATTTGTTCAACTATCATTTTTTCGTCAGGAAGTCCTAAAAATTTTTTTGCGGTTTCAATACCAGAATTAATATCTTTTGTATCAATTGCCATTACTCTTCTAATACTATTTGTATCGATTGATTCAATTGTTTTATTAGATTTATTTTGCGCAGCTGCCGTTACATTTTCAAATAATCTTGTTGAAGTGTATTGTCCTGATTTTATCATATCTTTGAAATAGATAAATGAAATTTCTTTTTGCTCTTCAATTATTTCTTTTGAAGCATTATTCATCTGTATATATGTTTTAGGATATATAGTATCTTTAACAGACAACCGCAAATTAATTTGCTGATTATCCGAACGACTGCCGCTTGTATTTAATTCGTCAATTTTTTTGTTTAGAAGTTCAATGTTTTTTTCATATTTAATTTTTTTTTGCGTTATTTCGCGAATTTCAAACTGCTGTTCTTTTGTGGCAATGCCTTTATCTCGAAATTCAGTTAATTCGCGCAATCTGAACATTAGCGATTTTAATGCGTTTTCGTATTCTTCTCGCATTTTTATTAATTGCTTGCGCTCGCTATTTGCAGGCGAATCTGCAGATAACAAAATTTTTGTTTCAGTTTCGCCATTTCCTAAAATCGAACAAGTTATTGCTCGCCCTGCTTTTATCGAGCCACCGATAATTTTTCTATTTTCGCCGTCAAGTAAAATGTCAGCGCCGACATTAATGTCAGAATTTATTATTTCTTCGCTTACTAATAAATTTGATTCTGTATTTACAATTGAATTGTATATCGCTAAAACTATAATATCGCCGCCTGCTTTAACACTTTTTGCGCCATTACAATTTTCTATGCGACCTGCCACATAAATATTGCCTTTCACATCAATATTAGTATCTATTATATTGCCGAATACATATAAATCTTTTTCAACTACTATATTTGCGCAACTCATTAAGCTGCCGTTTACAATTAAAGTAGCATTATCTATTTTCAGCGGCTGAACATAGTTTTTTAATGTCTGGTCTATTGATTTCACAGCATTGACTTCTAATGTCTCGCCCTGCCAACGCACTCTGCCTGAAATTTTTGAATAATACGCTTTGCGGTCTTTTGAACTTGCTATATTTTCGCCTGCGATTATTTCTTTGAATACTTTACTTTTTATTATAGGTAATTGCGTTGCGGCTAATAACTGACCGGCTACCGCGCGTCTAAAATAAAATAGATTTTTTAAAATGTCAGTAGAACTATAATCATAAATAAATCTATCAAAACAATACAGATTCCGCTTATCAAAATTTTTTAATCTGTTTATGATATTCTCAGCGTCAGCAGCATTCAAACTCATAAATGAATCATCAATATTATCAGACGACTGTACCGATACTTCTTGTATATCTTTTATCGCGCTGTTTAATTCTTGGTCAAATGCCGAATCTTCAACAAAAAAATATTTGTTGACTATTAAAGTTTCTTCTTTTTCGTTATATTCAATTTTATCGATTTTTTTTTTTATTGCTAATAATTCATTTCTTTTATGTTTTAAAATTTCAGAGGGTATTTTTGAAAATAAAAGAGTGATATTATTATTGTCAAAATTAACAAAGCAATTAACTGCGTTTTTTTCATCTATGACATCAAAAAAAATTCTGTCAGTTAGAAAATATAAAACTTCGGTTAATAATACAATGTCGTCGCCTTGTGTTGGATCTTTTAATCTTTCGACAAGCCACAGGCATAATTTTTCTATATATAAATATTCTAAATCTACAATTAATTTCAGTTCAACAGACATATAATGAAAAAATTACAAAAAAATATAAATTATAAAAAATTATTGATTTTCTTTTTCTTCGACCGCTTGCGAATCAAGTATTTTATATATTTGCTGTTTTATATCTTCAATAAGTTCAGGATTATCAGCGAGAGTTTGTTTAGCCATTTCTTTGCCTTGCCCTAATTTTTGGTCATTATACGAAAACCAAGCGCCGCTTTTATTTATTATTTTTAATTCAATAGCGGCATCTAAAATACAACCTAATTTTGATATTCCCTCGCTGTATATTATATCAAAGTCAGCAGTTTTAAAAGGCGATGCCATTTTATTTTTTACTATCTTCACACGCGATTTTATACCTATTATATCTTCGCCTTTTTTGAGATTTTCTACGCGGCGTATTTCCATTCGCATAGAAGCGTAAAATTTTAGAGCATTGCCGCCAGTAGTAGTTTCTGGGTTTCCATACATCACTCCGATTTTCATCCGCACTTGATTTATAAATATGACGGTAGTATTTGATTTGCTTATTATACCAGTTAATTTTCTAAGCGCTTGCGACATTAATCTCGCTTGTAAGCCCATATGCGAATCGCCCATCTCACCTTCTATTTCAGCGCGCGGAGTAAGCGCGGCAACCGAATCAATTACAATTATATCAACAGCGCCGGAGCGTACCAATTGCTCTGCTATTTCTAATGCTTGTTCGCCGTCATCAGGTTGGGATATATATAAATCTTCAACATTCACTCCTAATAATTCAGCGTAATTTGGGTCAAATGCATGTTCTGCGTCAATAAACGCAGCTATTCCGCCAGTTTTTTGCGCTTCTGCAATTATACTTAAAGTTAAACTTGTTTTTCCGGAGGATTCAGGACCATAAATTTCTATTATTCTACCGCGCGGCACGCCGCCAATACCGGTAGCAACATCAAGAGTTAGAATACCAGTAGATATCGCAGGCGTTTTGATATGCTCTTTATCTCCTAATTTCATTATTGAGCCCTTACCGTATTTTTTTTCTATTCCGGCAATTGCGCTTTCTAATACCTTTATTTTTTCTTTATTTACTCCCACATTTTCGTTTTCATTTTGTTTTTTTGCCATTATATTTTACTCCTTCAAATTTTTTTTATTTTGTAATTTTATGAATGACAGCCGGGACAACAGCCGGGTAATTCGCCGCCAGCCGCAGCTGATGGGCAATAATTTGCAGATGCGCAAGTATCAGCGCAACTCATACTATTGTTTGCGCCGCCTACTGCAAATACTGAAAATTTTTTTGATAAATTAGATGATTCGCATTTCGGACATTGCGCATTTTCATTGCCATATATTAATAAATCAAATTCATTTTTGCAATTATTGCAGATATATTCATATATCGGCATATTTTTTTCCTCGCTTTTGATTAATTTATATTTTAGATTTTTATTAAAGTATTAATTATATTTAAAATAAAAAAATATTCAAGTTTTTTTTGTTATTTTTTTTAGTAAAATTCAGAAAATTATAAATTAAATTTTATTGGATTGAAAAAAAAACTTGTTTTATAAGAAAAATTGATATAAAATTCACACTTTGAATTATTAAAATTTTTTTGGAGGAAAAGTTAAAATGACAAGAAGATATTTATTTACATCAGAATCAGTGAGTGAGGGGCATCCAGATAAGGTTGCAGACCAAATATCTGACGGTATTTTAGACGCATTGATAGCAAAAGACAAAAATAGCAGAGTTGCGTGCGAAACATTAATAACAACAGGTTTTATAACGATAGCCGGAGAAATTACTACGAATGCGGTTATAGATTATCAGAGTGTTGCGCGTGATGTAGTGCGGAATATTGGTTATACAGATAAAGCGTATGGATTTGATGCTGATGCTTGCGGCGTAGCTGTGGTATTAGATAAGCAGTCGCCGGATATTTCGCAAGGCGTGACAGAAGGTCAAGGATTGCATAAAGAACAAGGCGCAGGCGACCAAGGAATGATGTTCGGTTATGCTACAAACGAAACTAAGGAATTGATGCCGGCTCCGATAATGTATGCTCATTTATTACTTGAAAAATTAGCATCGTTAAGAAAAAGCAAAAAGTTGCCGTTTATTGGACCTGACAGCAAATCGCAGGTTACTTGTTTGTATGAAGGCAGAAAATTATTGAAAGTAGATACTGTTGTTATTTCAACGCAGCATTTACCAAGCGTGTCATTGCAAAAATTAAAAAAAGAAATAACTGAAAAAGTGATATATCAAGTATTGCCAAAAAAATTAATTGATAAAAATTTAAAAATCCATGTTAATCCAACAGGCAGATTTGTTATAGGCGGTCCGAATGGCGATTGCGGATTGACTGGCAGAAAAATAATTGTTGATACATACGGCGGAAAAGGTCGTCACGGCGGCGGCGCATTTTCAGGCAAAGATCCGTCAAAAGTAGATAGATCTGCGGCATATATGGCTCGCTATGTAGCGAAAAATATTGTTGCCGCTGGATTAGCGGAAGAATGCGAAGTGCAAGTGGCATACGCTATTGGGGTGGCTAAACCGGTTTCTGTTTATGTAAACACATTCGGCACTAATAAAATCGAAGAAGAAAAAATCGAAAAAGCAGTAATGTCTATATTTGATTTAACTCCGCGCGGAATAATTGAAACATTGAAATTAAAACAGCCGATATTTTTAAAGACAGCAAGTTATGGGCATTTTGGCAGAAGTATGTTCAGTTGGGAAAAAACCGATAAAGTTGAAGAATTGAAGAGCTTATTAAAAAAATAAATTAGAAAATTTTTATAACTCAAAATAGATACAATCGCAAAATTTTAATAATTAATTTTGGAAGCGCTCAAAAAGTTAAAATTTTGCGATTGTATCTATATGCAGAAATAAAACAAAAAAAATGGTGATAAATTTTGTATAAACACGGCGAGCATTTATTTAAGTCATCATTTGAAACTTGGCTTGCTTATCCGATAATAGCAGTATGCACAATATTAGCGGCATATACTGGAATGTTCACATCTTCGGCATATACACTGCCATTTTTTGCGCCGTTTGCCGTTTATCTGCCGCTATTATTCGCAGTGAAATTAGGAAAATTTGAAAATGGCGTAAAGCATTTAATTTGGTGGTCGATACTTTACATAATCGCAATTTTTTTTATGACATTAAATGATGAAGAAACTGTCAAGCAAACCGTTATACATTCATCAGTTTATGCGAATAATAAATTCAAATGGATAAAATACGATGATTTGTCTTGGAATAAAGATTTTGTTAGTTCTACATTTGGTCAATATTTTTTGATAGGAATATCGTCATTAGCGAGCGGCGGATTAATTGGTCTTTTAATTATATCGCGCGAATTAGCGAAAATGGGATATTATTCAGGCGTATTAGTTTTGAATAGTATGGACGAATTTACAGCGTTTATTATGAGTTTAGAAATCTGGAATATTCTCAAAATAATAGCGTTTTTATATTTGATAATGTCATTATCAAGTTTTTTTTTATATTGGATAATGGATTTTGAATTAGAAAAGCGTAAAATTTTGAAACATTTATTAGTGAGTTTTTTTCTTATAATAACATCGGTATTTTTACAAATGATATTTATGAGCCCGACGCAGAAGATATTAAATAAAGTTGCTCCGAATTTACCGATTATGCAATTACCGCCGGAAGCAGAAACAACTGATTTTAAATTTTATAAATAAAAAAGGTTGGAAAAATTCTATGAAGAAACTTATTATAACTTTTATTTTTTGTTTAGTTAGTTTTTTGCAGGTATCAGCATTAGATAAAATTGTCTTGACTAATAATGTTGTTAATGACATTGAATATGCGAAATTTATTAAAGAGTTTGGAGCGCTGGTAAGTTATTCGCAGACGCTGCCTGCTGAAAGTTTAGGATTAATTGGTTTTGATATTTGCGCGAATTTGAAAATTGTAGATATAAATGAAAATAAAAATTATTGGCAAAATGCCACAACAAAAATAAATAACAGATTAATATATCCGCAATTGCAGATAACCAAGGGGCTGCCGCTGGATATAGATGTATCAGTAATGTATATGCCGATATTGGATGCGGATATAGCGGTTGGCGGCGCTGTTGTAAAGTGGTCATTTATTGAAGGCAGCGCAATAATGCCGGCGTTTGCTTTGCGCGCAGCGTATTCTACGACTGTAAAAAAAACGAATTTTAAAGCAGAAGATTTGAATTGTTCGATTTCTATGAGCAAAGGTTTTCCGATAATCACTCCGTATATTGCAGCTGGTATGAACAGCACAAAAATTTCTGATATTGAGATTTCAGGATCAAGCGTAGAATCAAAGAGTAAATCGCAATTTAATTATGGCGCAGGCGCAAAAATTTCGTTGGGCTTGATAAATATCAATGCATCTGCAATGTTTTACGAAATACCAGTTTATTCTTTAATGGTCGGTTTTGGCTTTTAAAAAAATATTTTTTTTGGATATGAAAATTATGCTGAAAAAAAACATTTATTATTTTATTTGTTTGTTGACAATTTTTTTCTATTATAATTTTGGCTATGCTAATGTTAATGTAGAAAATGAAATTTTAATTTTAGATGCCGCTGAATATGAACGTTTGATTTCTGAAATAGAGCGGACAAGCGTTGAAATAAAAAAAATGCAGGAAGTGATAGAAAAAAAGTATATTGAGCCGCGTGAGAAAACGCTAAAAATCGAAGAGCAAAAAAAGCAAATTGACGAGCCGAAAAAACGAGAAGTAAAGACAGACACTACTGCGATTGAATTAACTGCATTGAAAGAACAATTGAAGATAATGATAGTCGAATATGAAAAAAAGAATATTGAAAACCGAGAATTAATGAAGATAATAGATATTTACAAAAATAATTTGAAAGAACTAATGCAAACAAATAATGAATTGAATCAACAATTAACAAAATTATCCGAAGAATATAATAAAAGAGCAAGTCAATCAGAAACGATAGTAATCACAAAAATCGAAGAAAAGATTATAATGCAGCCGGATACAAATCTGCTGCTTGAAAATGAAAAATTAAAAAAAGAAAGTCAAGATATTTTTAATGAATTGACAAAGGTAAAAAATGATTTTCAAATTGCATTAAATAAAAACACTGAATTATTGAATGAATTGGCTAACCAGAAAATATCACTAAAAAATTTTATAGATGAAAATAACACACTCAAATCAGAAAATCAGAAATTAAAGGATTCTTCTGATAATTATGAAAAGACTATTTTAGAGTTATTGGCAAAACTGAATGCCAAAACACCGGATATAGTTGATACTCGACAGATAACATTAACAGATGAAAAATCACAGCAAGAACTAAAAACATTAAAAGAACAATACGATAAAATTAAAAATGATAATGAAAATTTATTGAAAATGCTTGAAATTTATAAAAATCAATTTTTAGAACAGACCAACATAAGTAAAAGATTAGGCGTAGAAATCGAAAATTTAACTAATCAATTAGAAACGGAAAAAAATCGGAATAAGGAATTAGATGAAAAAATAAAAGCAAATACTATTTCGCGTGAAGAATTGAATAAATACATCAAAATGTTAGAAGACGCAAAAAATAGAATGAATATGCTTAATGATTTGGTGTTGAAGAAGCAAGAAGAAATTATGGAACTGCGCGATAACAAGACAGATTTGTATTTAGCGGAAAACCAAAAATTACGCGAGCAGAATCAAGATTTAAAAGATAAAAATTATTTGTTGTCAGAACAAATCAAGACAATTCAGGATACATATAAGAAATTTTTAGACGATAGACGAATCGACGGCGGCGATAGAGAAGAACTGAATAGATTGAAAAAAGAAAATGAAAAATTGAAAAATGATTTAGAAGCGAATAATAAGGCAATGAAAAATTTTGAAGATATGATAAATGTCTTAAAAAAAGATTTATTGGCAGAAACTGAAAAATTTGGAAATCAAACTAAATTATTGGAAACCTCAAAAACCGAAATTGCCAATTTAAAAAATCAGCAGGTTGAACAAGAAAAAAAGGTAAAGCAGTTAGAATTATTAAACGCTAATTTAAAGACCGAATTAGAGTTGACTACAAAAGAATTAGAAAAATACAGAAAGTAGTAATATATAAATGGACCAATCAGAATTAATAAAATCTATAAAAGATATAGCTGCAAGCGCTGAGCCGGATAAGATCTCGAAATTAATTGGAATAATAAATAATAAATATTTCAAAAATATAATCCGCAGCTGCGCTATAATTGAATTGGGAAAAATAAAGGATAAAAACGCATTAGAATTTTTAATTGCGCGATTAAAAAAAGAAGATGAAGATCTAAAAGAAGAGATAATCAGCGCTATTGGCGCGATTGGCGATAAAAGCGCGTATTTTAATTTAAAAATTATACTTGATGATGAAAAGCAAAGTATAGATTTAAGAATCGCCGCCGCGCTTGCATTATTTGAATTGGGCTATCATGAAGAAACCGAAGAAATATTAAAAAAATTACGCGCACAATTAAGAGAAAAGCGAAAGATTACAAAAGATATATTTATTTCTGACAATTCAAAAATTATAGAAGCTATAAGAAATTTATTAAAAAGTTCAGCGCCAGATAGAAGTTTAAAATTGCAAAATATAATAAAAAATAGATATTTTAATAATTATATTCGCAGTAGCGCATTAAAGGCGTTGCGCGAGTTTAAAGATTCGTCAAACAAAGATTTTTTAATAGGATTATTGAATGACCCAAATGAAAATTTGAAAGAAGAAATTATCAGCGTATTAGCAGCATTCGGAGATAAATCCGTATATTCGATATTAAATAAAATTTTAGTAAATACGAACGAAAAAATGGAATTGCGTATAGCTGCCGCTTTAGGATTGTATGAACTTGGCTTTGAAAAAGAAACAGAGCCGATATTGAAAAAATTGCGCGAACAGATAAAGAGCAAGCAAATAAAGAAAGCGGGTGAAGAAAAAAGCATTGACCAGCAAAAAGAAAAAGAAGTTAGCGCGCCGCAATCGAGCGAGCAGCAGAAGATAAACGAATTTATAAAAATAATCAGACAAATTGCGGCAAATCCAAAAGATGCGCATAGTTCAGAAAAACTTGAAACCATAATAAAAAATAAATTTTTAAATAATTATATTCGCAGCGAAGCGATTATTCAATTAGGAAAAATGAAAAGCGTCAGAAGCATAGATTTTTTAATAGAGCGATTAAAAGATAAAAATGAGCCACTGAAAGAACAAGTTATTTGGGCATTAGCGGCAATAGGCAATGTAAAGGTTTATAAAGAATTGAACAATATTTTAATGGATAATGCAGAACGAATAGAATGGCGGATTGCTGCGGCATTAGGGTTATATGAATTGGGGTTTAAAAAAGAAACCGAAGAAATACTGAAAAATCTACGCGAAAAATTAAAAGAGTATCGCACATTAAATAAGACAGAATTAGACAATATTTTTCAATCGCGCGCAATAGAAATGATAAAGAAATTAGCAAAAAGTAAAGATATGAATAAAATTGAAAAACTGCAAAATATAATAGCAAATAAACATTTTAATGATAATATTAGAACGCAGGCAATAATAGAATTAGGCAATTTAAAATCATTTGCTAGTGTAAAGATTCTTGTTAATTTTTTGAAAAATCCAACGGAAACGCTTAAAGAACAGATTATTTGGGCATTAGGAATGATAGGCGGCGAAATTGCCATAGAGCAATTGAAGGAAATATTGTATGATAATCAGATCTCAATAGATTTAAGAATATCAGCGGCGCTTGCTTTATATAATGCCGGTGAAAAAAATACCGCTGAACCGATATTAAAGCAATTGCGCGGAAAATACAGCAAGCACCGCGAAAAAAAAAGCAAACATAAAACTGAGGAAATTAAAATTGATGAATTAACAGAAAACGATATTATACCTAATATAAATTATGAAGATAAAGTAATGTTTATACTTTTAGGAAATATCAATGATGACCATATTGTGCGATTAAAAAATAGTTTGATTTTGATAGCTAAAAAAGAGCCGACCAAAAGAATATATGTAAATTTATCAGATGTGACAGATATTAGATTACAACATTTTAAGAAAATCTATGAATTTTTGCTTCATAATCCTGAATTAAAAGAGAAATTAGTTATTGTTTGCGCAGTAGAAAAAATTATGAATATGATAGAAGAAAGCGGATTTTTTAAAAATATACCAGTTATTGAAGGAATAAAAAATGATTGATTTAGCGAAAGAATTAAATAAATCGCAGTTAGAAGCTGTAATGACTGTAAATGGGCCGGTATTGATTTTTGCAGGTGCCGGCAGCGGTAAGACGCGGGTGATAACTTATCGAATATATAATTTAATAAAAAATCATAATATTTATCCTTCGTCGATACTTGCTGTAACATTTACTAATAAAGCCGCAAATGAAATGAAAGAGCGTGTAGAAGAGTTATTAGAGCATAATACAAATTGTCAAATCAGCACATTTCATTCTTTTGGTTTGAGACTATTGAGATACTATTCAAAAGAATTGAATATTTCATCAGATTTTGTGATATATGACGAAGCAGATCAAGAGCAATTAATTAAAAAAGTTTTGAAAAATATGAATATTGACCATCAGAAATACAAGCCGTCTTCATATCAAAATAAAATTAATAGATACAAAGATAATATGTATTCAATGGAATATATAAAAAATAATGATGATTTATTGAGTTTACCGTTAGAACTTGAAGTTTATGAAGAATACGAGAGGTTGAAAAAAATAAATAATGCTTTGGATTTTGCGGATTTAATCATTAAGTCGATAGAATTATTGAAATTAAATAATGAAACATCATTAAAAATAAAGAAAAGATATGAGTATATAATGGTCGATGAATTTCAAGACACAAATGCCGCGCAATATGAATTGTTGAAGTTATTGAGTTCAGAGCACAATAATATTTGCGTAGTAGGCGACGACGACCAGAGCATATATTCTTGGCGCGGCGCCATAATGATGAATATTTTGAATTTTGAAAAAGATTATCCGAATACAAAAGTTATAAAATTAGAACAGAATTATCGTTCGACTCAAAAGATATTAGAATTATCAAATACTATTATAAAAAATAATAGATTGCGTGCCGATAAGACATTATATACAGAGCGGAAATTTGGCGTTCCGCCGATTATTAAAATGTTAGTGGACGATTATGCCGAAGCGCAATATGTAGTAGATAAAATAAAAGAGTTGATAAAAACAGGAAAATACAAATACAAAGATTTTGCGATATTTGTTCGAACTAATAATCAGACGCGATTATTTGAAGAAAAATTAAGATATGCGAATATTCCATATATTGTAATTGGCGCTGTGAGTTTTTATAGCCGCAAAGAAATAAAAGATGTAATAGCGTATTTAAAATTTATAGTCAATCCGTCAGATAGCGTAAGTTTGGAAAGGATTATTAATACTCCGAAACGCAATATCGGCGATACAACAATAGAAAAAATTAGTATGTTTGCTAATATCAATAAAATCAGTTTGTTTGACGCTTGCCTAAGAATAGATGAGATAAAAGAAATAAACAGCAGCGCTCGCGAACGAATAAAGGCATTTACAAATTTAATGAATGGTTTTATTAATCGCGCTAAAACTGAAAGTGTGGAAACAATAATAACGGATATAATTGACGACACTGGTTATCGCAAGGCATTGGAAGAATCAGATGATATAAAGGACAGTTCACGAATAGATAATATCAACGAACTTATAAATTCCGCTTGCGAGTTTGTCGCAAAAAATGAGGAAAATCCTACTACCGTCGCATTTTTAGAAAAAATAACTATGTTTAGCGAGACGGATAAAATTGATGCTTCAAAAAATTATGTTAATATAATGACTTATCATTGCGCAAAGGGCTTGGAATTTTTTGTTGTGTTTATGGTGGGAGTAGAAGAACATATATTGCCGCATATTATTTCTATTGTGTCAGAAGACGAAGCAGCTATTGAAGAAGAGCGCAGGTTATGTTATGTAGGCATAACGCGAGCAAAGGATATATTGTATTTAACACATACTGCGCGGCGTTATAAATACAATGATTATTATTATCCTAAAGTTTCGAGATTTATATTAGAGGCATTTCCTGAATATACAGCGGACAGCCGCGATTTTTCTGAGTGTAATGAAACAGATAAAATTTTAAATAAAAAAACAAAAAATATTGAATTTGTAAAATATGATACGCGTAAAAAAATATCAAGCGATGTCAGTAATGGCGATTTATCAGTTGGAAAGAAAGTAAGACATAATAAATACGGCGTAGGCAAAGTAGTATGGATAGACGACCGCGGTGAAAAAATAAAAGTTTCATTTCCAAGCATCGGAGTGAAATTATTAGCGACAAAAGTCGCAAATTTGAAGATTATATAATAAAAGAAAAATTTTTTACTTCTTGACTTTATAAAAGATTTTAAATAAAATTAACAATTTGAATTATGTTTTTGTTCGGAGGTAAAGAAAATTGAAAAAAAATGCAGTATTAATATTTATTTTTTTATTAGTAATATATTCAAATTCTTTTGCTGATAATGCTTCGGACATATTTCAAGAAGCGAATAATTATTATTTTAAAAAAGATTATATAAATGCGATAAGACAATTTCGTGAGATAGTAAATAAGTATCCGACAAGTATTTATATAGACAATGCTTTATTTGGACTGGGCAGCAGTTTTTTTGAACTTGAAAATTTTAAAGATGCAATTATTGTATATAACAAAATAGTAGATGAATATCCGAATAGCAGTTTTGCAGATGATGCATTATTTAGATTAGGCGAATGTTATGAAAAATTAGGCGAATTTAATAATGCTATAACTAATTATGAAAAACTAATAGCGCAATATTCTAATAGTATATTGGTATTGCAATCTCGTGAAAAAATAAAAAAATTAAGTGGTTATCGGACAGCGAGCAGCGCGTCAGCAACGCCGCAAGTTGTTCAAGAAGAAAATAAAAGAGCAAATGTAATTCAACAGCCACTGCTGCAGCCACAGCAGCCAGCGATTGCGGCGCAACAACAGTTACGTGAAACCGTATCTACTCCTGCATCATCTGTCAGCGTGCGGCAATCAGCAAATATTCCGATAGTTCAGCCGCAGCAAATACCACAAAATTTGCCAGTAATAAAAGCGCCTGATTTAAGTCAAGAAAAAACAATAACATTGGCAGAAGAAAAGAAAGAGCAAACTGCGCCGCAGCAGTCAGCAGTTCAGCAAGTCGCCGAGCAGCCAAAAGTAGAGCAAAGAATAGAATTTACTCCGCGTCCAACGATTTTTACAAGCGCTCGTCCGCAGGAACAGCAGGCAGTTGAAAAAAAAATAACTGAAAAGAAATATATTATAAGACCAGAAGATACATTGACATCAATAGCTGAAAAATTTTATGGCGATTTTAATTTATATACTATTATTGCGGATTATAATAATATTGCCGATCCTACGAAATTAAAAGTTGGCGAAACTATAATAATACCTGTTGAAGAAAGTGTAGCTACTCCGCAGAGAGATGTGCGGGCTTTATCGGGATTTCCAATAAAAGAAAGCGAAGAAGCCGCGCTTGAAAATATCGAGGAAAAATCAAGCGGCACGCGTATAAAAAGTACAGATGACGCTTATATTTATAGTTATAAATTAGAGCGTGATAGAAAACATTATGAAAATTTATTAAATATCGAACAAGAAAAACGCAAGCATCTACTTGATAAAATACGCACATTAGAGATGCAGATTTCAAGGATGACTTTGGAAATTGAGACATACAAAAATAATTTGAATTCATTGCAAGAATTAAAAAATAAACTTGCAGATACAGAGAAAACAAATCAAGAATTAACTGAAAAATTAAAAATACAGACTCAACGTGATATAGTGAAAGAAGCAAAAAGTAAAGCAGATGTTTTGAAGATGCAAAAAGAATTAGATGAATTGACAAATAAATATAATGTTTTGCGTAAAGAATTGGAATCGAAAAAAACAGATGAAGTATTAGCGCAGCGCGAACAGCAGTTAGCACAGGCGAGCGTATTAATAAATCAACTAAATATTAAAATTCAGAATTTAGATGCTGATAATTCAGCGTTACGTAAAGAAATAGAAAGACTGCGTCAAAGTTTAGATGAAACCGAAGGGCTGCGCGCAAAGTTAATCGATACTCAAAAGCAAATCATAGATAAAAATAGAAGAATATTAGAAGTAGAAGAAGAAAATAAAAAATTAAGCGCTGCAACTAAAAATATGGCAGATTCTATTATTTTTTATCAGACGCAATATACAGAACGTAATAAAAAAATTGCTGATTTAGAAACTGAAATAAAAACACTGCAAACTATGCGAGCCGGATTGGCTGATAATATTGCCACATTGCAATCTCAATATAATAATGTATTAACAGAAAAGCAAAATTTAGAAAAAGAAAAAAATGAATTTATTAATAAATTAAGACAAAAAGAAAATGAAGTGTCAAATTTAACAAAAACTCTTGACGATATAAATAGAGAATTGACACTGATAAAATCTGAATACAGCGCCAATATTGAAAAAGCCGGTATGAAAAATAAAGAATTGGAATTAACTATCCAAAATTTATCCAAAGATAGACAGACGCTTAATGATGAAATTTTAAATTTAAAAAATAGAGTATTAGAATTACAGAAGCAGTCGGCAGTATATATAGAAAAAAATGCTAATGCAGATAAAACAATAGCAGAATTAACTGGGCAATTGACTAAATTAACAGCGGAATATGCGTTAAATACCGAACAAGCGAACAAAAAAATAAAAGAATATGAAGAAGAATTAAAAAAATCAAAAAGCGAATCTGCTGCTTTAAAGACGCAATTAGAAAATCTCCAGAAAACGAATCAATCTATGAAAGATGAGGCAACGAAAACGAATCAAAATCTTATAGCGCTGCAAACGCAGATACAGCAATTGCAGAGCGAACAATTTAAAAATGTAAATGAAATGAAAAGACTGCAAGAAGAGTTGGAAATAGAACGTAAAAATAACAATGCTTTAAAAGAAGAACAGCGCAGATTAAATCAAAACATAATTACAATGCATTCTGATTTGCAAAAATTGCAAAACGAAAAAATATTGAGCGGCGATGAAATTACTATTTTGCGTAAAAAATTAGAAGCGGAAGAAGAGTTGAAAAAGAGATTATTAGAAGAACAAGCAAAATCTAATCAAACAATAGTTCAATTACAGACGCAAATTCAAAAATTACAAAATGAAAATCTTATGAATATAGATAAAATCAATGTTAAACAAAAAGAAATGTTAGATTCACAATTACAGCAATATACGATAATGATTGAAAAATTAAACGCTGATTTATTAAAAAGACAAAATGAAAATTCACAATTGCGTCAGGAATTGGCATTTATCCAGCAACAAAATAATAATTTAAAAGAAAATTTAACGCTGCGCGAGAATGAAATGAAAAAATTGAGAAGTGATATAGGTCGCGCTGAAAATGAAACAATTACAAAATTAAAAGATTCAAATGAAAAACTTAATTCGCAAATAGTAGAATTGCAGAAAAAGATTTTGGATTTGCAAAAAGAACAAATTCGCACTGCTCCAATTTCCGATGTTTCGTCAGTGTCGCAACCAGCGCGAACATCAGAAGAAATAGCAGCTGCAGTTGTTGCGTCCCAGACACAAAGACCGCAAGAAAAACAATTGCAGCAACCAGCATCTCCACTCTCAAAAATAGTTTTACCTTCTAATATAGACCAGCAGATTACAAGACCGCAGCAATTAACTGCTTCAGATCGAGGTCAAGAACAATTGGCATCTTCTAATATTCAAACTGTTCAGGTTGATGAAAATAATAAAAAATTAGCGCGTGATTTTATTGCTCGCGGAATAATAAGTAAAAATCGTGGAGATTATAAGACGGCAGAATCAAATTATCGTAAAGCGATAGAATTAGATCCAAATAATGCTGATGCCTATAATCATCTTGCTATGCTGTATGCTGAATATGACGATAAAAAATTAGATATAGCGATTGATCTGGTAAATAAAGCGGTTTCATTAAATTCAGCAGACCGCGGCTATTATTACGATACGCTTGGCTGGATATATTATAAACAGGGCAATTATCAAAACGCTTTAAAATTTATTGCGAATGCTATAGATTTAATTCCTGTTAATGACAAAGAAGCGCTTGCAAATGTGTATTATCATTACGGAATGGTCTATTTAAAATTAAACAACGAGAATCAAGCATTTTTTCAATTTATTGAAGTAATGAAATTAGCGTCTCCTAATTCTGATATATACATCAAAGCGCAGCAGCAAGCTAATCGTTTATAATTTTTTTATGAATGTAGTTGTAACAGGCGGCGGCACAGGCGGACATTTTTATCCTGCTTATATTTTATACGAAAAATTGAAAAATAGCGGCAAGATAGCGGAAATATACTATTTTGGCAGCGATTACGGAATAGAAAAAAAATTAGTTGCTGAATTAAATCTTAATTATAGATTATTAAAAGCGCGCGGTTTTATAGGCAAATCTGTTTTTGATAAAATCAAAGCGATTATTTTAAATTTTTATTCGATACTCTATTGTTTGTATTTTTTTTTAAAAAATAAAGTTGATGCAGTAGTGGCGGCCGGCGGCTATGTGAGTTTGCCGTCATTAACCGCAGCGGTGATATTAAGAAAAAAAATATATATTCAAGAGCAAAATTCTTATCCCGGTATTACTACTCGATTATTTGCATTTGCCGCAAAATATGTGTTTATTGCTTTTCCCGAAGCTAAAAATTATTTAAAAATCGATAGTGAAAAAATTATTTTATCAATTACTCCTGTTCGCGATGATTTTATCGAAAAAACTGGTAATCTTATAGAAAAACCAAAAACTTTGACAATTATCGGCGGCAGTCAGGGCTCAAAAAAATTAAATGAAATAGTGGCGGAATTAATAGATTTTTTAAAAAAAGAATCATTAAATGTAAATTGGATAACAGGCGCGAATTTTTATGATAAATATAAATCATTAGAAACAGAAAATATAAAAATATTTGCTTATCGCAGCGATATTTATAAATTAATAGCGGAATCAGAATTAATCATTTCGCGCGCCGGCGCTACATCGATTGCCGAATATTCAATATTAAATAAGAAAGTTTTATTTATTCCATTTGAAGCTGCTACGCATAACCATCAATATTACAATGCGTTGAGTTATATTAAAGAATACTGTGGCGATATAATATTAGAAAAAGATTTAAATGTCGAAATTTTGAAAAATAAAATCAGAAAGTTATTAGCTGAACCGAAAAATATAAAATCGAAAACAACTAAAAATCCAGCGGATTTTATAGCGCAAAAGATAATTGAAAGTATCTATTGATTATTTCAAGGTGCGATTAAAATGATATACGCAATTTCCGCGATGCTGATATGGGCAACAACCGCTATACAAGTGCGGCTAATAAGCGTAAATTTTTATAATATTTTATTTTGGTCTAATTTTATAGCGTTAGTATTTGCATTTATTTTTGCATTTAGAGAAAGAAAAAAATATATAAAAATTTTCTTTGAATATAAATTTGTTTTATTATCAGTAGGCATTTGCGCGTTAATAAATGGATTAACATATTTTTATTCTATCAAAAATACATCAATTGCTAATGCTTTAATGACGCATTATATGACGCCGGTGATGGTAGCGGTTGCAGCGCCGTTTTTTTTGAAAGAGCGTTTTACATTTATAATTTTTACTGCATTAGTTTTATCTATTTTAGGTTTGATTATTATTATAGACCCGCAAAAATTACAATTTAAAAGCAATGATTTTTATGGAATTATCGCCGGCTTGATTTCTGCCGTAGCGTATGCGGTAGTAATAATTATCGGACGATATATCAAAACAAATATCAATCCGCTGAATTATATTATTGCGCAGTCCGGCATTGCCGTGTTTGTAATGAGTTTTTTTTGTGATTGGAATATTTTTAGTTTTGACCAGCAATCATTATTTTATTTAACTACATTCGGTATTTTCAATATTTTTTTCGCTGCGATATTGTTTTTTAAATCGCTAACAAAAGTTGACGCTTCGATTGTTGGTATTATTGGTTATATCGAGCCGGTCGGAGCGATTATGCTGGGAATATTATTTTTAAAAGAGCCGATGAATTTGCGAATAGCGATTGGCGCATTTTTAATTTTATTTAGTTCGACGTTAGTAAATTTTAAATTTAAAAAATGCGAGTGATTGATAGTTTTTCTTGACTTTTTAGCAAAAATTTAATTAAATAGACAAAATATTTTTTGGAGAAAATTATGAAAAAATATGAAAAATTATATGATGATTATTGCAAACGGCTCGCAGCGGCAAAAACAAAATTATCAATAAAAAATAAATTTGTGCCAAAAGAAAAGACTACGCAATTACTTGAAACTGTCATAAAATCAAAAGATATAGTATGTTTAGAAGGAAATAATCAAAAGCAAGCGGATTTTTTAGCGCGCTGTCTTTGTCAAGTAAATCCAAAAAAAATAAATAATTTGCATTTAGTGCAGTCGTCGTTAGTATTGAATGAACACACTGACCTTTTTAAATTAGGTATTGCTAATAAAGTGGATTTTGCGTTTTCTGGTCCGCAGGCAAAACAATTATATGAGGTAGTAAAAAATCGTCAAGTTAAAGTCGGCGCGATACATACATATTTAGAATTATACGGCAGATATGTTTTAGATTTAACTCCGCGCGTGAGTTTGGTGGTTGCTGATTATTGCGATGATAAAGGAAATTTATATACTGGTTTTAATACAGAAGATACGCCGTTAATAGTAGAGGCGACGAAATTTAAAAATGGCATAGTCATTGCGCAAGTTAGAAAAAAAATTAAGACATTAAGCAGAGTGGATATTCCTGGCGATTGGGTGGATTTTATAATAGAAACAAATGAGCCGTATCATAATCAAGCGTTATTTACCCGCGACCCGCAGAAGATAACAGACCAGCATATATTAATGGCTATGCTTGTTATAAAGGGCATATATTGCGAATACGGCGTAAAGACATTAAATCACGGATTGGGCTTTCCAACAGCTGCGATTGAATTATTATTGCCGACATACGGAATGAAATTAGGCATAAAAGGAAAATATTGCACGCATTGGGCTTTAAATCCGCATCCGACATTGATACCTGCAATAGAAGCGGGAATAGTGCAAAATATTTTTGCATTTGGCGGAGAAGTAGGAATGGAAAAATATGTCAAAGCGCGAAAAGACATATTTCCAATAGGTCCAGACGGCAATATGCGTTCAAATAGATGTTATGCTCATATTGCCGGTTTATATGCGATAGACGCATTTGTCGGAGCGACGATGCAGATAGATAAATACGGCAATAGTTCAACTGCGATAAAAGGCAGAATAGCCGGATTTGGCGGCGCGCCAAATTTAGGCGGCACACCGCCGGGCAGACGGCATATAACAGACACTTTTAAATTAGCTGGCAAATTTGAAAATAATTGTTTTGCAGGTAAAAAATTAGTTGTTCAAGTGACGCCAACATTAAGTTCGAAAAAACAGATACCGGTATTTTTAGAAGAATTAGACGCGATGAGTTTATACAAAGAAGGATTATTCGATGCGCCGCCGATAATGATAGCGCATAATCAAATGACTCATATAGTGACAGAAAAAGGCATAGCGTATTTAGATAGATGCGCGAATCTAAAAGAGCGAATGGACGCGATAAAAGCGATTGCCGGCGATACGCCTGTCGGCAGAAAGGAAAACAAAAAGCAGACTGAAATATTAAGAAAAGCCGGGAAAGTAAAATATCCGAAAGATTTAGGCATAGATGAAAAAGAAGCGACGCGGAAATTGCTTGCGGCGCAGTCATTAGAAGATATAGTAAAAATTTCAAAGGGCTTATATGAAATACCATCGAGTATTTCAGCGGAATAATACTTTTGAAATTTTAAAAAATGTAAATAATAAAAAAATATAGCGAGGAGTTAATTTAGTTATGGAAAAGGTATGCGTTATAGGCAGCGGTTATGTCGGATTAGTAGCAGGCACTTGTTTTGCCGAGTTAGGCGCACAGGTTGTATGCGTGGATAAAGACAAAAGCAAAATTGATAAATTAAAAAAAAATATAATTCCTATTTACGAGCCGGGATTAGAAGAATTAGTGATTCGCAATGTCAATGAAAAAAGGTTGACATTTTCTACTGATTTAGGCGCTAATGTTAAAAAGAGCGAAATAATATTTATTGCAGTTGGCACGCCGCCGAACGAAGACGGGTCGTCAGATTTGAAGCATGTGTTAGCTGCAGCAGAAGATATTGCTAAAAATATGAATGATTTTAAATATATTGTCATAAAAAGCACTGTGCCTGTCGGAACTTCTGATTTAGTGCGAAAAACAATAAAACAGCATACTTCTTATAAATTCGATGTAATTTCCAATCCTGAATTTTTAAAAGAAGGCGATGCGATAAAAGATTTTATGAAGCCGGATAGAATAGTAGTAGGTGTAGCGACAGAGCGCGCCGCTGAAAAAATGAAAAAATTATACGCTCCGCTTGTGCGGACAGGCGCGCCTATTTTAATAATGGATAATAAAAGCGCAGAGGTTACAAAATATGCGTCAAATGCGTTGTTAGCAACGAAAATATCATTTATGAATGAAATAGCTAATTTTTGTGAAGAGGTCGGCGCAGATGTTACGATGGTCAGACACGGCGTAGGTTCGGATTCGCGTATAGGCAAGAGTTTTTTATTTCCGGGCTGCGGGTATGGCGGCAGTTGTTTTCCAAAAGATGTGAAGGCATTGATAAAAACAGCGGAAGAATATGGTTTGAAAATGGAAGTAATAGACGCTACTGAACGAGTGAATGCGCGTCAGAAAAAGATATTAATTCCAAAAATAGAAAGGGTATTCGGTACAAAACTTGAAGATTTAAAATTTGCAGTTTGGGGCTTAGCGTTTAAAGCGCGAACTGATGATATGCGCGAAGCTCCGTCAATTGAGATGATAAACGAACTGCTGGCTCGCGGCGCAGAAATAGCAGCATACGATCCAGAAGCAATGGCGGAAGCAAAAAAAATATTTGGCAGGAAAATTACACTTGTTGATAATCAATACGATGCATTAAAGGGAGCGGTCGCATTAATTATTGTGACCGATTGGAATGAATTTAGAAGTCCAGATTATGAACGAATCAAGAAAAATCTAAAAAAATCAGTGATATTTGACGGTAGAAACTTATTAGATAGAGACGAAATCAAAAAATATAATTTTACTTATTTCAGTGTCGGGCATCCGCCGATTATAGCAGAATAATATTTTATTGAAAAAGCGATTGCTCTGTTTTTTGGGGCAGTTGCTTTTTTCTTTTAACTTTATACATATCACCGCTAAAAAAAATGAATTCAAGATATCGTAGCCGTAAAAAAGATGTAGATATAGAAACTATAAAAAAATTTTTTGAATTGCGTTTACTTAATTCTGACAAAAAAAACGAGCTAATAGCGTTATTAGAAAATTTAAAAAACTTAGATGTCGAATTAGAAATCGGTTGCGGCTGTGGGCATTTTATCACGCAAAAGGCGACAGATAATTCAAATATATTTTTTTTAGCGAATGAACTGAAATTGAAGATAATGAAAAAAGTAATTAGAAAAGCGCAAATAAATAATTTAGAAAATTTAGTATTTTTAGTTGGAGATATTAATAATTTTTTAGAATATTTTCCATCTGACTTTTTGCAAAGTGTATATATAAATTTTCCTGATCCTTGGCCTAAAAAGCGTCATCATAAACGGCGCTTGATAAATCAAGATTTTTTAAATAAAATCGCTGAAAAGATGAAAAAAAATGCTAAATTATTTTTTGTGACAGATAATATTGAGTATTTGACTTATTCGATAGAACAATTTAAAATGAATAATTATTTTATATGCGGAGTTGAAAATTATGGAGTATTAGACAAATTAGAAAATTATCCGCAGACATTATACGAGACATTATTTAGAAAAGATGGGATAAAAATTAATTATACATATTATATTCGTAAATAAAAAAAAGGATTATATGACAAAAAAAAAAATTGCTATTTTATTAATTTTTAGTTTTTTATTGTGTGTAAGTTGTCGAACAACAGAAAAATATAAAATAATAAACTATTCAAAACCGATAAATTATTATCTTCCATTTTTCAGTAATAATTCGTATAAGCCGGCGATAAATGAAGAACTCACAAATAAATTAAATAATCTATTAATTAATAATGCTCAATTTAATTTATCTAATATTCGCGAAACTGCTGATTTTATATTTATTGGCGTTATAACAAACTATTCCAAGAATCCTGAAATTTACACTGACAGAGATAAAATTCAAATGTATAAAATAACTATTGACTGCGAACTGAAAATTATAAATAACAAAGAAAATATCGAACCGCTGATATTTTTGCTGAATGCTTCGACAATTTACAGCGAAATAGCGAATACTGCTGAAAGCGAAAAAGACGCTGTTGACAGATTATTAAATATTTTATCTGTCAAGATTTATAATAGCATTGTAGATACTTTTAAATGAACGCAAAAAAGACAATAGAAAAAGAAAAATTTGTTTATCCAAATACGCGTTTTAATGTCAAACAATTTGAAAAGCATATAGAAAAAACAGCACCTAAAAAAATGTGCTTATTGTATTCTGATATTGAAAATGCCAATATTGACGAGTTTTTAGATGCTTTAAAGAAAAAAATAAATGTTCCTGAAAACAATGTGTTTGTCTATTCAGGCGCGGAATTGGATATTCCGCAATTTATTAATGATTATTCTACGCAGCCGTTATTCAGCGAGCGCAGATTGTTTGTGATTAAAGAAATAAATAAATGTCAGCAAAAACGGAATAAAAATTTTTGCGAGAAATTTTATGAGGTTTTAGAAGAAAATATTGAAGATACCTATTTGTTTATTGTTAATGAAAGATTATCAGAAAAAAAAATCACAGAATTTTTAAAAAGTATAATTATTAGAGTGTTTACATTTTTGCTGCGCGAACAATCTGTCGAGCAATGGATTATGGATTATGTTCAGAAAAATAATCGCGAAATAGAATATTCGGCGGTACGGAAATTGATGGTATTATGTAACGAGCGTATCGGCTTAATTAAAAACGAATTAACCAAAATTTTTCTTTATGATTTACAGGGAAAAAATATAACAGAAGAATTAATAAATAAAGTTATTCAGTCATACGATGAAAAAAATATTTTCAAATTTATAGATGCTTTATTAAATAAGGATTATGACAAATCAATAATTTTTTATAGGCAATTATTGAACCAAAAAGAAAATAATATTACAATCATAATTTTTAATATAACAGAACGTCTGAATAAATTAATATATTTCATAGAAACTGCCAAAAAAATTAAAGCGCCTGATATAAATAAAGTAGGCGAATTGATTTTAAAAGAGCACCGTATTTTATTGAATTATTATGAAAAAACCGAATTTTTGAAATTGAAAAATAAATATGACGAGCAGTCAATAAAAAAGGCATTAAAATTATTGATAGAAATGGAAAGTTATTCTAAGAGTCGACCGCAATATTATACAGAAACCGCATTTGAAATATTCATTTTAAAATTTTGCCGTTCATAAAACTAATGTTTTGAAAAATAAAAGATTAGGAAAAAATATTCAAGTTTTTTTCTTTTTTTGTCGATATTATAAGCAAGTTAAAAAAAAGTTTAGGTATAGGACTGCTTTGTAGATGATAGAAAATGTCAGAAAAGCAATAGATCGGATGGGCGAGATAGAGACGCGCATCAATAGTATTTACACTTCAAAAATGAAGAGATTTTCTTCATTGATGGGGACAATGCAGATTTCTGATAAAACGGAAACTCCACCACCACAGAGTAATAATTCATTTCAAGCGGAATTTACAAAAGCAATAGACAATAATTATATAATTCAGACAGATGAAAACACTATGAATCAGCAGACTATAAATCCTATAAAAACCGAAAAAAATCAGAATGTTCAAAATTATAATCGTCCTAATATTAAAATGGATATAGATAATAATTCGGCGTTAAATGAAATCATTTCGCGCGCGGCGGTAAAATACGGATTAGATGAAAATCTAATCAAAGCAGTAATTAAAGCGGAATCAAATTTCAATCCAAATGCGGTATCGCCAAAAGGCGCTATGGGCTTGATGCAATTAATGCCAATGACCGCAGCGGAACTTGGAGTGAATAATCCTTTTGATATTGCTGAAAATATTGAAGGCGGCAGCAGATATTTAAGTCAATTATTAAAAAAATATGGTAATAATTTAGATTTAGCATTAAGCGCGTATAATGCAGGTCCTGCAAGTGTTGATAGGTATAATGGTATTCCGCCATTTAAAGAAACGCAAAATTATGTTGAGAGTATAAAAAAAATTTTAGGAATGTGATATTGTGATAAAATACGGTAATAGTGGAAAAACGAATATACTTTTGATAATTGTATTAGTGATTATATTATTTGGTGCGATATTTGGAATGCTGTATTTAGCGGAAGCGGTAGGCTTATTGAGTATGAAAGAAACTTTTTATCCGTTGTTAGCAAAAGTTGGAATAGTTAAGAAAGTTCAGCCAGTAACAGGCGCATTATTAGAAAGCGAAATATTAAAGCAGCGCGAAGAATTTTTGAATAGCAAAGAGCAGGAATTACAGAAATTCGATGAGGATTTAAAGAAAAAAGAAGAAGATATAAAAAATCGTTTAATAGCGCTGGAACAAAAAGAACAGGATTTTATGGATAAAGAAAAAGCGTTTATAAATAAACAGGAGACAGCGGAAGGCGAACTTGAAAAAATAAAGAAATTAGCATTTTATTTTGCGAGTATGAAACCGGATGAATCAGCGAAAATTTTAGAAAATATGCCAGAAGAATTAGTGATTAAAATATTAAAAAATATGAGCGACCAGAAAACAGTTGCTGTTATTTTTATGAAAATGGATAAAGTCAAAGCGAGCGAATTATTGAGAAAGATGTCAAGATGATTATTTAGTTGATTGCGCATTTTTGCGCATAAAAAATATAATGTGGAGAAAAAAGTAAAATTGCTGGACCCGCAAGGGAGGCATATCTACTGGCGAATGACTGATTGATTTCGCCTGAATGAATACCTATTTTCTTCACTGCTAAAAATAATTAAAAAAAGCAAATAATTTTTTTGTAGAATTATTTGTTTTATATAAAACATTAAAATTTATTTTTTGAATTTTAATGTTTGAAATTTTTAAATTTTGCAAAAAGGAGGTGAAAAAGAATATGAAAATCGAAGCGGTGAGTGGAATTAATTTAACTGGTAAATTGTTGAAAAACTCAGGACTGCAATTATCTATGAACGAGACAGTTTCGTTTAATAATGTATTTATGGCTATGCAGCAGATGAATCAGAAACAGATAGATGATTCTGCGATAGACAGAAATTCGTCGAAGTTTTTGAATTTAGAAACAAATGAAAATTCTATGACTAATGGGTTCGATATTTTAAACGAAAACGTTTCGCAATTTGAATTGAAAAATGAAAAAGCTGAAAAAATGTCTGCTGAAACTGCGGAAAAATCAAATGTTCAGCAATCCGAAAAGAAAACAACTGCGGCAGATAGCGAAAATAAAGCGGAACTTCAAGAAAAATTGCGTCAACTTTCAAAAGAACGCAAAAGTGAAAATGTTGAGCGATTAATAGCGGAAATTGCAGAATTAATGAATTTGTCAATTGACCAGTTAAAGACGATGCTTAAAAAAGAGGGCATAGATTTAAGCAAAGTCAAAGCAGCGTTAGAGGAAAACGACAGCGCTAAATCTTCTCAAATTATGAAGCAGTTAGCGTTGAAGATTTCTGAATTATCTGCGAATGCTAAAAAAACAAACGCTGAAAAAACTGATAATTCTGCGAAACAACAGATTCAGTCGCAAGACGAGGGCAAACAATCTGTTGATTCAGCAAAATCAGAATTTGAAAAATCAGCGAATACTGAATTTGCAAATATTAAAAGCGATAATTCAGAAAAATTAGAAACTAAAAAAGTAGTTAAACATCAAGAGGAAGCGAAAATCCAGATAACTGATGCAGAATTATTGAGTAAAGACCGCGAACTTTTGTCTAATGACGAATTAGCGGCATTAAAAGAAAAACTTAATAATTTACAGCGATTGAAAAGAGCGGAAAATTTGCGCGATGCGATGAAAGCGCCTGATGATAATAAAGCGGCTGCTAATTTTTCTAATAATTCCGAGTTAACTGACAAGATAAAAAATGCGTTATTATCGAATATTGCGGCTGGTCCGCAAAAGTTAGATAATTCTAACAAATTATCAACATCAGTTAAATCAGAAAGTATGATGAAATTAGGAATCGACGCATCATCGAAATTAGAAGCTGCGCAAAATTCAATGCCGAAATTTGCAAATAACCAAAATGCAAATAGTTTTATGTTTAATCAAAACAGCGGACAGGAAAGTGGCAGCGCTAAAATGAGTAATTTATTGCGTCAACCGGCAATGCAGCAATCGTCTTATACTACTACTGTTTATCGTCAGACATTTGAACAGATGATACAGCAGATTAAAATATTGAGCGATGCTGCTGTAAAACAAGTTGAAATTCAATTAAGACCCGAGCATTTAGGAAAGGTTAAAATTGATTTGCTGATGGAAAATGGCAGCGTAGTAGCGCGGTTTGTTTCAGAAAATGAACAAGCGAAACAATTACTCGAAAGCAATATTAGTCAATTAAAATCAGCGCTTGAAGAACAGGGCTTGAAAATCGCTGGTTTTGAAGTGTCAGTTAATCAGGAAAATCAGTATAGCAATCGCGGCGAATTAGACAGTCGCGGCAAGCGTAGAGGAAGCGGCGAGTTGAGTAACTCAGATTCAGATGAAATTGAAAATTTAGAAAATATCAATGAATCTGGAACAGCGGCGAGCGGCGCGTCAGATTATATTGACCGTCGTTACAGCACAATCAGTTATATAGCGTAATCGATATAATAATGTCGATTTCGCTATATATCTGAATTTTAATTAAAACTGGGAGGCAGAATAATATGCAAATAATGGGAGCAAATGCGTATCAGTATATGTCGCAGGGCAACTCAACATCAAAATCTAATGACGCTTCAGCGCTCGGTAAAGACCAGTTTTTGCAGTTATTATCTACACAGTTACGGTATCAGGACCCTTTAAATCCGATGTCTAACGATCAGTTTATTGCTCAAATGGCGCAATTTAGTTCATTAGAACAAATGCAAAATTTGAATAAGACAATGACTAATTATGTGCAGAGCTCAGGAAGTTTAGGAGTGTTGAATTTACTCGGCACTTCGATAGATGCCGAAATTGTAACAACTGTTCAAGGCAATACTACTATTGAAAAAGTTTCAGGCGTAGTAGTATCTATTGATTTAAGCGGTTCTGAACCGAAACTAACGACAATGCAAGGCAAAACTGTAAAATTGAGCGAAGTGAAAACTACGCGTGTGCCGAATACTGCGGAATTGCAGTAATTTTGACAGTTTGAAGAGTCAGATTGCTATACTCCAAAAAATTGAATTTGATTTTTGGAGGTGAAAATAATTTATGATAAATGGTGAACGATTGAATATTAATGCGTATCAACCAATAATTACAAAACCGATAAGTTCCGAAGTAAGCAGCGCACAGAAGAAAGCAGCAGGAGCGGTATCGGAAGAATTTAGTAATATTTTACAGAATTTATTAGAAGAAAGTAAGATTAAGTTTTCAGGTCATGCAAAAGAACGGATAATTAATAGGAATGTTGAATTAGACGGCGAGAAGATGGAAAGATTGAACAATGCGGTAGAACGCGCTCGCGCAAAAGGCGCCAAAGAAACATTAGTTATGTTAGACGATATTGCAATGGTAGTGAGCGTGAAGAATAATACTGTGATTACTGTTATGACTGGCGATACGCTTAAAGAAAATGTATTTACAAATATTGACAGCGCTGTATTAGCGTGAAATATGGAATTTACTGCGTTTGCGCAGTAATGTGAATGTATAAAGATTTTTTAGAAAAAGTTAATTGTTTTTTATTTATATTAGGGCTGGACTCGTTTAAGAGGAGCCCTTCTCAGTCGTCGAGCGATGGAGACGACGAAAATAATTTTTTGATAAATTGAGAAGGAGTTGATTTTTTATGATGCGAGGATTATGGTCTGGTGTCAGCGGATTGCAAGTTCATCAAGTTAAGATGGATGTAATCGGTGACAACATAGCGAATATTAATACAGTCGGCTTCAAACGAAGCGATGTAGTATTTACTGATTTTATGAGCGAATTAAAACAAATCGCTCACGGACCGCAAGGAAATAAAGGCGGCACAGGTCCGCAGCAAATAGGTTTAGGCGTGAATATTGGCAGTATGCTGCGCGATCATACGCAAGGCGCATTGCAACGCACTGACAGAACATTGGATTTAGCGCTTCAAGGCAGCGGTTTTTTTATAGTGCGTGATGGCGATGCATTATATTATACGCGCAATGGTAGTTTTCAGTTAGATGCGCAGGGCACGCTTGTTTATTCTAATGGTATGAAAGTTCAAGGTTGGCAAGCGCAGATAGATTCTCTAACTGGCGAATATACGATTAACTCGTCAACTCAGCCGATTGGCAATATTCAAATAAAAGTTGGCGATATTATTCCTGCAAAAGCAACAACATCAGTAGAATTAATAGGCAATTTGAATTCATTAAATAAGACAGCGATTGAGCCGGTAGTAGTAGAATGGATAACAGGCGGCGAGGGTTCATATACAGTTAGCAAAGTAAAAATGGAATTCGAACATGTATCGCCAGACAAAAATTATTTTATTTGGCGTGCAGTTTGGGCAGAAAATCCTCCGGCTGGTTATAAAGTAGGCGATGCAGTAATAGATGAAAATACCGGATCCCAAGCTGAAGGTATTGTAGAACTTGATAGTAATGGCAAAGTTATTGGAAATTATGTTAATACTAATCGTCCGTGGGTCGCTAATGCGAGTGTTCCTGTTTCATCTGTTACGAATAAAGGAAATATAAGTTTAGGCAAAGTAGATGTTCGCAATCAATTTAATGTTGAAGCGGCATTGTGGCAAGTTAGATTTGATCAATCTGATACCACTAAATATACATTATGGGTATCGACTGATAATGGTTCGAGTTGGAATTTAGTAGGCGATGACGCAGGCGAAAGTGTAAAAGATGCGAATAATAATGATGTGGCAGCAGGCGTAGCAAGCATTTATACTAATACTGTTTTCACATATGTTACTGGTTCAGATGCGGCAAATAGAAAAATGTATGGGCAATTGACAATATTAGCGTCTGATTGGAAAGGCACAGCGCAGCGCGGAGATGTTATTACATTTCAGACAGGTAAAAGCGATACAGTAGCAGAATATGCGCAAATGTTAAATTTGAATATAGAAATGCCAAAAGAAGAAGATGACTGGCCTGTTATGGTAGCGTCAAAGCCGGTTGCAGCGAATACTAATAATTTGAATAGTGGCTCATTGCAAGCGGTAAGCGTTAATCGTTCTGTAAGATTAGTACCGCCTGCTGAAGTGAGTGAAGAAACAATCGGCGCAGGCAATTCTGCGATTACATTCAGAACTAAAGCCGGCGCAGGTAATGTTTCAATAGAATATTCAAATACAGGCGCAAATCCGCCGACAATAACAATAGCAGGCGGAGTTATTACCGTTGGTATTACTGATGGCGTTACAACAGCGCAGCAAGTAATAAACGCTATTAATGGCGATGTAAACGCAAGAGCATTAGTTTCTGCTTATACAGCAACAGGCAGCAATGGCACTGGCGCAGTTAATGCTATGGCTGCGGAATTAATTGATGCGCAATCAGTATATGAAGGTAGCACATTAGGCACACAGTATTTTGATTTTAGCGAAGCGGCAGTTGACGGTTTTGTATTGCCAGCAGTTACATATAGAATTCAGATACCATCTGATTATAATTATGATACAAATCCATATTTCAATATTGTTAATACTAATGGCGTAATAATTGCAACAGGTAATGTTAAAGAAGATTTCAATTCATTAGGTATTTATATAAAACGCGAAGCATGGTTGGATCCAACAAATATGCCGGCAGGCAAATATGTTGATTTTACAACTACACAGATAAACCCAGCGCCTGCAAATTACCGTGTTGTATTTACTGATGCTACTACTTATAATTTAGAAAAATATGATACTACTACTCAAAGTTGGATAAATGTTGTTGTGGGGCAGAATATAGAAAATGATTTGGATTTGGAAAAAAATATAATTTCTGCTGGAGCTACTAATTATACTGATCCAAATGATCCAAATTATAATTCTGCGCTTGCTGATGAAACAATTAAAATCCCGTGGACAAACTGGTCTGGGCCATTTGCTGCTAATGATACATTTTATTTTGATACGCATAAATCAGTATCAGAAGAACCGGGCCATCGTGATTATATTAGAGTAAAAGATGCAAGTGGCAGAATCACGGAAATATTTGTGCCGAGCGGCAGTTTGACAGGCGCAGATCCAATTACATTTCAGCCGAATACCAGCGAAGTTTCTACTTCATCAGATACGAGTTTTACTACTTCTTATAATGCTGGCACAACGCGAGTGGGCTTAGCAATCAGCGGTGCGCCTGTAACTGCTACGATGAATAAAGTTAATGATTTTCAATATGTGACCAATATAAATGTTTATGATTCGCTTGGCAGAGCGCATAATATTCCGATTACATTTGAACGCAAAAGCGATAATTTATGGATGTGGTCAGTAAAAGACCCGTGTCCGAAAGATCCGAATAATGTATCTCTCGCTGGTTACGGATTAATAGCGTTCAGAGCGGACGGGTCGTATGATCCTGCTGCGTCTATTACATTTAATTCGCAAGTAGGTTTGAGTTCTGGCGGCGTTACTGGTCCAATAGTTTATCCGGGAATATTCTTTGATCCGTCAGATTGGGGCGGAGCGCCAATACCGCCGGAAGGCGCTAATCCAGTAATGATAATGCCGGATTTTTCGCAGTTAGTGCAATATGCTTCTACGAGTGATGCTGAATTGTATCATCAGAATGGTTATGCAAAAGGAACATTGACAGAATTTGCAATTAATCAATTTGGTATAATTACAGGTTTATATGATAATGGTTATTCTCGCGATATAGCGCAGATAGCGCTCGCTAATTTTAATAATGAAGCTGGTTTATTAAAAGCCGGTAATTCATTATATCGTACTACAAGCAATAGCGGTGAAGCGCGTATTGGAGTATCTGGCACAGGCGGTCGCGGAACCGTAGCGTCTGGCAATTTAGAACAAGCGAATGTTGATTTAGCATACGAATTTACTACAATGATAACAACACAGCGCGGATTTCAAGCAAATTCTAGAACTATCACGACAGAAGACCAGATGATTCAGGAATTATTAACGCTCAAACGCTAATAGTTTGAATTAATGTTAATGTAGATGTTTTTTTGGCATTTTAACCTTTAAAATGCCAAAAAAACATCTATTAATTTTTTGAAAAAAATAATTAAAATATATTGACTTTATTTTTTTTAAATAGTATAATTTTTAAGTTATGATTATTGTTAGCAGATTGAATGATACTAAAATATATCTGAATCCACATCAGATAGAAATGATAGAAGAAACGCCGGATTGCGTTATTACTCTTGTGACTGGCAAAAAAATTATATTAAAAGATAAAGCAGAAGAAATTGTAAAAAAAATTATTGAGTATAGGCAAAAAATATATAGAATAGATGATACTAATATTTTAATAAGAGAACATCAAAGTTAAAATTATTTTTTGTTGGAGGCGGTAAATGGATTTTGGAACTTTTATAGGCATTGGCGTGTCCTGTGTATTAGTTTTAATATCTA
>JAKPEO010000117.1 GCA_029551925.1 bacterium | reverse complement strand
AGGTTAGTTCATTCAATAATTACTATAACCTATCCGTGGTCTTTTGCCGAGCGCATTCTTTACGCTCTTTCAGTCCTTTTATTAACTCAATTTCTATCTTCTTTATCGGTAATTTCCGAAAAATACTTTAGCGTTTTTTTTTTTAACTTCCTATCTTTTTTGTTTTTCAATAAATTAGAAGAAAATTAAATATCATTTGTTGATTTTAATTTAGGATTTGCGCAAATACTAACCATAGGTATTGCATTTTATGAAATCAATAATGTATAGTTATAATTATTTTTTATTTTATCTACATTTTTTTTAATTTTATATTGACATTTTTTTTTTAAAAAAGATAATTTTATAGAATTAATATTTTTTACAGTTTTAAGGAGGAGGGTTGACAAAATGTTAAAAAAAGTTTTGTTAACTGTGTTGTGTGTGTTTTTTTGTGTAAGTATGGTATTAGCAGAATCTGCAAAATCTAACGAAGAACAATCTAAAACAAGCGATGCAACAACAAAAGCAACGGCAGTAGAAAAATCTGTTGAAAAAAAGGAAAAGAAAGCTGCTGAACTTTCTGCAAAAGGAACAATTGTCTCAAAAGACGCGGAAAAGATAGTAGTGAAAACAGATAAAGAAGAACAGACATTTATTTTAAATGCTGAAACAAAATTTTTGAATGAAGCTGGCAAACCTTTAAAAGCAGAAGAAGTCGATGCAAATTTTGCAAAAGATGTTAAAGTAAAAGTTTTTTTTGTAAAAGATGGCGAAAAATTAGTTGCTAAAAAAGTAACAAAAGCAAAACCTGCTAAAAAAGCAGCTAGCGAACAAGCAGCGGTTTCTGAAAAAAAAGTAGAAAAAAAGAAAGCAGAAGCTGAAAAAGTAGAAAAAGCAGTTGAAAAAAAAGTAGAAGAAAAGAAAGCAGAAACTAAATAATTTTTAGATTTGTTATAAGATACTTACACAAAAAAAATTACCCACACAAACAAAATGAGCCGAAGTTAAAAAAAGTTAACTTCGGCTTTTTTTATCTTTAATCATTTATAGAGTTCGACATTTTAAAAAATTCTTTACCTTTATAAACACGTAAAGCCGCAAAGATTTTTTTTCAAACACTTTGTGGTTTATGGCGATAATTATTCTTACCGCAAATTTATACCCACACTATTATTATTATTTTAAATTGCTTTGACGGCTTTTTTGTTGTTCTTCTTTACTGCCGCTGATTTCTGTGCATAATAAAATTTGCTCAAAGTTAGCATTGCGCCGAAAAATAGAATTTATTGATTCCGGTTTTATGAGTTAGTAAAAGCTATAAGTTCATTTAATTTTTTACGCGCTTTTAAAGTATATATAGTTTCTTTTGCTAATTCTAATGCATCGTGTAAATTTTTAATATCTTCTCTGCCGCCGAGCATTATAGCGAATGCCGAATTAATAATAACAATATCAGTTGCCGCGCATTTTTTGCCGTCAAGCACGGCGTTAACAATCTGCAAATTTTTTTCAATTGTGCCGCCTTTTATTTCTTCGGAATTGCATAAATGAAAACCGTAGTCAATCGGATTGAATTTATAAGTTTTTATCACGTTGTTTTTTAATTCTGAAATGGTCGTATAATCTGTCAATGTAATTTCGTCTAATCCATCTGCGCCGTGCACTACATAAGCGGCTTTTATTCCTAACTTCAACAATACATTTGCCAATAATTCAGTTAGTTTTTCGTCATACACTCCCAATAATTGATAATCAGCATTTGCTGGATTAGAGAGCGGACCTAAAATATTAAAAACTGTGCGGATACCCATTTCGCGGCGAGGAGTCATTGCGTATTTCATAGCGTTATGCAATTTCGGAGCGAACATAAAACCAATACCGATATTGTCAATACATTCCGCTACTTTTTCAGGAGGAATTTCTATATTTACTCCTAATGCCGCTAAAATGTCAGCGCTGCCGCAGCCACTGCTGACCGAACGATTGCCGTGTTTAGCTATTTTCACGCCAGCCGCAGCCGCGACAAATGCCGAACAAGTAGAAATATTAAATGTATTGCTCATATCTCCGCCTGTGCCACAGGTATCGACTAATCCTTTTGATTTTACTGGAATTTTTGTGGCTTTTGTTTTTATAACTTTTGCAAATGCGCTGATTTCGTCTATTGTCTCGCCTTTAAACCGCAACGCTGTAATAAACGCGGCAATTTGCGAAGGCGTGGCATTTCCGCTCATAATAGCGTTCATTGCGCTGTATGCGTCATCATACGACAAATCAATATTTTCAACTACTTTACTAATATATTTTTTTAAATCAGCATTTTTAGATGTTGTATTGTCGAAATTATTAAAAAAATTCAATAATAATTTTTTGCCGTCATCAGTTAAAATTGATTCAGGATGAAATTGTATGCCTTGTAATGATTGAAATTTTTTATGAGCAATAGCCATAATCGTGCCGTCGTCAGTATGCGCGCAAATTTCAAATTCATCAGATAAACTATTTCTGTCTATAACTAATGAATGATAACGCACAGCATTAAAAGGATTATTCAAGTTAAAAAATATTCCGGTTTTATTATGATAAATTTTTGAAATTTTGCCGTGCATTATTTTAGCGGCTTTAATAATTTTTGCGCCGAAAGCATAACCGATTGCTTGATGTCCCAAACATATGCCTAATATTGGAATATACTGATAAAATTCTTTTATTACTTCGCAGATAATACCGGCATTTTCAGGTCTGCCTGGTCCTGGCGAAATAACAATATGCGACGGATTCAATTTTTTTATTTCGGCAATCGTAATTTTATCGTTTCTTACAACTTTCACATCATAGCCAAATTCTCCGATGTATTGATATAAATTATAAACAAATGAATCGTAATTATCAATTAATAAAATCATAGCAATTGTCTCCTTTTGAAATTTATAATATCGGCTCTTCGCCGTTTTCCGCTAAATACAATGCCGCGACTAAACTGCGCGCTTTATTTGCGCATTCTTTATATTCTAATTTATCAATTGAATCATAGACAACACCAGCGCCAGTCTGAATATATATTCTTTTATTTTTTACAAGCATCGTGCGAATAGTAATCGCTAAATCCATTTGGTTGTTAAAGGTAATATAACCTACTGCGCCAGCGTAAAAATTTCGTTTGAACGGCTCTAATTCATTTATAATTTCAATCGCTCTAATTTTCGGAGCGCCGCTAACTGTGCCTGCTGGAAATGTCGCTTTAAATACATCGACAACAGATTTGTTATCCGCTACTTCGCCGGATATGTCTGAAACAATATGTTGGACATGGGCAAAGCGTTCGACATACATTTGTTTATCTACTTTAACAGTGCCCGGCTTACAAATTCTGCCTAAGTCATTGCGTCCCAAATCTAATAACATCAAATGTTCGGCAATTTCTTTTTCATTTGAAATTAGTTCGTCTGCATACATCTGCGTTTCTGTCTCGCTTTTTACTACTGGTCTTGTGCCCGCTATCGGTTTTAGATACACCATATTATCGCGCAATCTTACCATTGTTTCAGGCGACGAGCCGACCAGCGTAAAATCGTCGAAATTCATATAAAACATATACGGCGACGGATTGATTATTCGCAAAGCGCGGTAAATGTCAAATGGCGTAGTATTAATAGCCATCTCGCTTCTGATAGACAGCACGCATTGAAATATATCACCCGCTGTAATATAATCCTTAATTTTATTTACGCCATTTAAAAATACACTCTCATCAGACGAATATTCTAATTGATTTTTTTGCGGATTTTTTTTTGTTGATAAATAATTAAGATTTTTTTGCACGGCAATTTTTTTTGAAAGAGTCTCTAATTCTTTTAATCCGCGCTCGTATAAATTTTTTAAATCTTGCTTTTTATCTTCATCTATCACAATATTATTAATCAAAAATAGTTTGTTTTTAAAGTGGTCGAATATCAAAATTTTTTTGCAGTAATTCAAACAAATATCAGGGATATCCAATTTATCCGGCTTATCGAATTTCAAGTTTTCGATTAATTCAAAAGTTTCAAAACCGAAATAGCCGATAATGGCATTATATAAAAACGGCAATTCATCAATCGGCATAATTTTGAATTTTTTCAAATCATCATCTAAATAATCTAACGGATTAATATTAGTTAATTGTTCAGAAGAATTATTTGTTATGATATTCAATATTTTATTTTTATAAATTAAAATTTTAAAAGGGTCTATACCGATGATGGAATATCGCGCGAATTTTTTGTCTGTTTCAACGCTTTCAAGTAAAAAAGTATATTTTTCGTCTTTAAATATTGAAAATATACTTACAGGCGTTTCTATATCCACTATTAATTCGCTGTATAGCGGAATAATATTATACTTTTTCGCATAATCGTTAAATTTTTCAAATGTCAACATATTTCCTCCTGAATAATATGAAAAAAATATTTTTTGGTATTTATCTTATAATGATAAAAAAAATTGCGGAAAACTAAACACGCCAATAATATGTAGATAGGTTTATTATTTCAAATTTTTTTATATTAATTATCATAATAATTTTTTATAATTAGAATTGGTTTTTGTCAATAATTTTATTTGATTTTTTTTTGTCGATAATTTATTTTATTATAAAGATGACTTTTATCTAAACAATAATAATACAAATATGAATATCAAGCGCCTTATCAAATTACGATTAATAAAATTAATGCGCATTCGCGATAAATTGGAATGTATCGCTCGCGGTTTTGCGTGGGGCACATTTTTAGCAATCTGGCCATCTGTTCCTTTTAATACAATACTTTGTTTTTTAGCGCCGCTATTCGGCGGAAATATTATGGCTGCGATTATTGCTTCGTGGACTGTCGGACCTTTCTTTATCTCGCCTGTTTATTATTATTTGTCGTATTTGACTGGCAAGTATTTATTTAAATTATTTAGAATACCGATACAGGTTTTACATTATGAACAGATAGAAAAATTTATTTTAAAAATATCCGAAAATCCATTTGAAAATATTTATTATTATTTTTTTACTAGCACTGGCTTAAAAATATTTTGGAAAAATGTCGAAGGTTTTTTCTTTGCTTTAATGATTGGCGGATTGATATTAGGCATTATCGGCGCTTATATCTCATACAAATCTATATGGTGGATTAGAGATTGGTTCATCGAACACAAAAAAAAAATATTAATCAAGCGAAAATTAAAAATCGAAAAAAGATCTCAACAACAAGTTTAGAGAATCTGTAATAATCTTTCAATATTAGTACTTAAAAAATATAATATCGTCGCTGCAAATTAATGAATATAAACAGGCGAATTGGCTCAATCTACAAAAAAACTATTTTAGAAATTTCTAAAATTCTAAAATAGTTTTCAGATTTTTTTTTTGTTGTATTTATGCCACAAAAATGCGTCGATACTTACCATAAAAGCATTCAGTCCGTAAAGATAAGTCACCCAATTAAAATTATTGAATATTTTATGAATTATTCCGCAGATATAACCAAAAATAATAATATATAAAAAAATTATGCTTTTACCTGCGACATTTTTTGTTTTTAATGTTTTCGCAATAGAAATAGGCCAACTCACTCCAAAGCAAATCAGCATTAACATTTCAAATATATCCATTGTTTTTTGATATTTCTGTTTTTGTTTTTAGGTCGTTAAAATTTTTTTAAATCAAATTGCGGCTGAATTTTTTTATCAATTCAGCAATTTCTTCTATTGTTCCTTCGTAGTGATATTTACCTAATAATTTCGCTGCTTTTGGCATACCGTAAATCACACTACTTTTTTCATCTTGAATTACAGTCAAGTGCCCGCTATCATAACCAGCCGCTAATCCCTTTGCCCCATCATTACCCATTCCAGTTAATAATATCATCATCAATTTTTGATTCCTGATATTTTTTACCGCGGTTTCAAATAAATGATTAACTGACGGTTTATATATCTGTTTTTCAAAATGCGGAGAAGTAATAATTTTCAAATCGCTGCTCACTTCATAATTATATTCCGTGCCGCTGCAAATAAAAATTTTATTATTTTCTAATGGCATTTTATTTGTTGCAAATATTACATTCATTTTACAGCATTCATCTAATAAACAGCAAAGTTTTTCTGCTGAACTTTCATTTATATGTATTACCACGACAATACATAAATCTAATTTTTCTGGTAATATTTGAAACAATTGTCTTAATGTCGAAGGACCGCCAGTCGATATTCCGATTAGTACAATTTTTTTTATTTGCTCGCTATTATTCAATGCGCCGTTCATAAAAATTTACAATAATAAAATCTATAATAATTCAAAATATTCTTCTAATTTATGAAACTCAAAAATTCTTAAAAGCTGTTCTTTATTCGTAGTCAACAATACGCTCGCAAAATTACTAAAATTAGTTTTTAATACTTTTCCAATTTCTTTTAATACAGAGACATCAATATAATTAACATTATTCATAATCAAAATTAATTTGTTGTATTCTCTCTGTTTTTGCAAAATTTTTTTTAATTCGTTAATAATTTCGGTTTTATAGGCATCTTCAAATTTTCCAGAAAATTCAATTTCTAAATAGCCGCGGCGAACATTAGCCATTGTAATGGCAAATTCTTTATTAGTTAAAACGCCAGCGCTTTTTTGGATATTATCAAAACTTTTTTTTTCATAATTATTCACAGCGGCTAATGCCGCACTTTTTTTATCCCTGGTTTCTTTTGTTTCGTCAGTTTTTTTTTGATAATAAGTAGCGGCAAACATTCTGCAGCGTTCAAAGAGATCTTTGGCGTCTAATAAACTTTCAGTCGGCGCAACAAAGAATATCCCGTTATTATTTAAAGCATTGTAGAACTTTTCCAATAACTGCCTACGTTTATCGCTCGAAAAATAAATCATTACATTGCGGCAAAAAATAAAATTAAAATTCTTTTTTTTCAACTCGACATTAAATAAATTTCCAACTGAAAAATTTATTATATTTTTTATTTCCGGTTTTATCTCATAGCCCTCGTCGTTGGGCAATTCTCGAAAATATAAATTCAAAAAAATTTTTTCTTTTATCTTTTCGGTTTTTATTGTTGGATATTTACCAGCGGTCGCTATTCTAATATTAAAACTGCTTATATCAAACGCGGTAATTCTTACGATGTTAAATATACTTTCCGGCAAATTTTTTTTTAAATACATCGCAATTGAATACGGCTCTTCGCCAGTAGAACAGCCGGCGCTCAAAATATTTATAAAACGATATTTATTAGGATTGTCTTTTAATTCTTCTTTTAATTTAGCAACAATAATTGCATAATGCTCTTCATGTCTGAAAAATGTCGTTTCATTGATGATTATATGATTGATTAATTCGAGCAGTTCGTTTTCGTTGCGTATCAAAAAATCATAATAATTGTCTAAATTATTTATTGATAAATCTGTTGTGCGCTTATTGATGCGGTTATTTAATTTGTCTAAATCTTTTTCTTCAAATATAAAGCCGGTTTTTTGATGAAGATAATCGTTGAATTTTTTTAATATAGCAACATCATTTATTTTATCAAGCGTCATCTATGGTTTCACCGGATAACTGCAAAATTTCTTTGGTGCTCATTATCTCTGGAAAATTTAACAAAACAAGCAGCGTATTTTCTATTGTTTTATACATTCCTATAACAAATTCTGTTTTTATTTCATTGAAGGTTGGCGGCGGCTGCTGTATCTCGTTATTTGCGATTTCTCGAATTTTGCGAATGCCATCTACTGCAAAAGCGATTGTTTTATTAGAATGTTTATTTATTATTATTCTCGCATTTTTATTTTTTAAATCTGTAATACCTAAATTAAATAGTTGTTTCAAATCAATTACTGCTATTATTGACCCGCGCAGATTCATTACGCCGAGCAAAAATGACGGAGTAAAAATAATTTTACGGATATAACATATTTCTGTTATTTCTTGGACATATTCAATATCAATGCCATATTCTTGCTCATTTAACATAAAGCAGACATATTTTTTGTAGGTAATATTTGAAATTTCTTTTGCTTCTTCACGTGCTTCAAGTTGTTTTCTCGCTATCTCAGCAAAATAATTTTGATTGTCCATCAGAATGCTCCAAAATTATTTAATATATTGTTTTATTACAGATAGTAGTTCCGCTGGTTCAAATGGTTTTACTATATAATCATCTACACCTGCTTCAAATCCTTTAACTTTATCTATTTCTAAATCACGCGTAGTAATCATAATTATTGGAAACTTTTTAAATTCCGGGATTTTACGCACTTCGGAAGTTAGACCGTAACCGTTCAATCGCGGCATATTTATATCTACTGTCATCAAATTGAACGGTCCGTTATTTTTTAATTTTTCAAGACCGTCGATTCCATCAACAGCTTCAACCACATCATAACCGGCATTTTCGATTATACTTCGCACCATTTTGCGAGTAGTTGTGGAATCTTCTACTACTAATATACGCTTATTAGTAGTCTGCTGCCGCCGCGCCGTTTGTTCAGTTTGTGCTCTTTGACTGTCTGCCGAAGCGCCGCCGCTGTGTAATGCGTGCATTGATATTTGCGATGTTAAGGTGTTTGTGCTTATATAATCTATTATTTCCGGAATATTTAAAATTAAAGTTATTGTTCCGTCACCTTCTATTGTAGCGCCAGAGACAAATTTAACTTTCTTAATTAAATCGCCTAAATTTTTTATTACTACTTCTTCTTTTTTAACAATTTCAGAAACTATCAAACCGATATTAGTTTCGCCAAATCCCACTACAACAACATCAGTGTCTTTTTTAAGATTAACCGGCGGCAATTGTAATCCCAAAATATCTGTCATAAAATACACCGGTATGTATTTGCCACGATTGTTAAGCATAAAAACATTTTTTACTTTTTCTAATTCTTCTAATTTTATTGAAAATACTTCTACTATATTATTTGATGGTATAGCAAAAATGTTATTTTCTTCTTTTATTTGTAATACCTGCAAAATTGCTAATGTTAACGGCAGTTTTATAATTAATTTTGTGCCGTGACCTAATCTTGTTGAAATATCAATTACTCCCTTTAGTTTGGTAATGTTTTCACGAACAACATCCATTCCGACGCCGCGACCAGAAATTTCAGTAACTTTCTCAGCAGTAGAAAAACCCGGTAAAAATATTAAATTTAATTTTTCATTCTCACTCATCATTTCAAGACGCTCTGGACTGATAATCCCTTTTTCTACTGCTTTTGCGCAAACCTTTTCTACATTTATACCGCGGCCATCGTCTTCTACTTCAATAAATACATTACCGCCTTTATTATAGGCGCTTAATTTTATTACTCCTGTCCGCGGTTTGCCAGCAGCCACTCTTTCAGCCGGCGTCTCTATTCCGTGATCAATACTATTACGAATTATATGCGTCAGCGGATCGCCAATTTTTTCTATTATATTTTTGTCCATTTCTGTTTCTTCGCCGTATAATTCCAAGCGAATATCTTTATTTATCTTTTGAGATAAATCGCGAACTGTCCGCTTATATTTAGTAAATACAGATGAAATAGGCAACATTCGCGTTTGCATTACATTTTCCTGTAAATCTTTGGCCAATAATCCTATTTTAGAAGCAAGCAATGTGCTCGATTTATACAGTTCAATATAATAACTACTGATTTGCTGATATTCTACGACCATTGTCTTCCAGTTTTCATACAGATTATTTATGATGTTCTCTTCGCCAAACAAAGAAGAATGCGATTTGACAAGGTCATATAATTCACGAAATTCTTTAATTGATTTATATTTATTAATTAATTCATTCAATTTTTTCTGGAAATCTTCATACAAATCCAAACTGTTTTTTAATGCTGCATTATCTAAATGTAAATTAATATGATGAAGATTAGTTTCAATTTCGTCAATATATACAGATATTTTTTCAAGTTGCGATGAAAAACCGATTTTACTGATTACCAATTCGCCGACTAAATTCATTAAATTATCTAATTTTGATAGTTCTACGCGCAGAGTTTGCTGCGTGAGACCAGTTGCCGCCGCATCCGCTTTTTTATCTGCGTCCTTATCTTTTTGCTGCTGTTTAGCCGCAGATTGCTGAGTATCATCAGTGTCTTTATTTGTTTGAACGGCTAATTCAAATTCTTTAGCTAATTTTTGAAGTTTTGGATCTATTGGAATATTAATATTTTGCTGCGGTTTGATTTGCTCGATTTGTTTTTCAAATTCTAACAATTGGTCTGGAGTTTCTGTATCTTTTTTTATTTCAGCAGATGGTTTAGCGGCAACTTGCGGCGCTGCTGGCTGCGGTTTTGACTGCTGCGGCGACGGCGCGGATTTTATTTGCTGTGGCTGAACACTCGGTTTCGCTGGCTGCTGTGCGGGTTTTACCGGTTGCACCGGCTGCTGTTTTACTTGCTGCTGTGGCGCTTGAACAGGTTGAGCGGATTTCGACGCTGAAGTGCTTTCAAAATTTGGCATTACTCCTTTATTCTCGCGAAGTATCTTTAATTTAGTTAAATGATCAGCAATTAAAATAGAATCCAATGCCGAATTAGAATTTAACAAATTCAAAATATTAGTGAAAACATCAGTTGCTTTTAATAATTCGCTTATAATATCTCTGGTTATATTATATTTTCCGTTTCTGACATCATCGAGCAAATTTTCGCAAATATGCGCTAATTCCTGAAATTTTACTAACCCTACAAAACCAGCGCCGCCTTTTAATGTATGCATACTTCTAAAAATTTTATCTATAGATTGAGCGCTGCCACTATTTTCCATTTCAACAAAATCATTAGACAAATTTTCAATTAATTCGGTTGATTCTGATATAAAATCTGCAAGTATGTCTGTTTCTACGCTATTATAATCAAATGTTTCTTGCGGCTCTTTAACCTGCGGAATTTTTACTGATGGAACTATCACTGCGGCAGCTTGCTGCTGCGGTTGCGATGACGCCGCAGAAACTGTTGTTGGCTTTTTATTTGCAGCTGACACAGCCGCTGAATCTATAATTGAATCCAAATCTAAATCTACTATCTGCTGTCCGCTTGGCTCTTCAATATTTTTTGATTGTTCAGCAGATTCCTGCATCTCAATTTCAGTTTCACTTTCGCTTACCGCCGCTCCTTGATTGTCATCAGTTAAAATAATAGCAAGCTTCTGATTTATCATATCAAGTTCAAAAAAACTGCTAACATTAGCATCATTGCGCATTTCTTCAAGCACTGACCTTAATGTATCCATACTTTCAAGAAATAAATCTACTACAAACTTTTCATAATTTAATTTTTTAGATTGTATATGACTTAATAATGTCTCTAAATTATGAAAAATTTGGGCGATTGACGGTAATTTTAATAAACGCGCTGCTCCTTTTATCGAATGACAAATACGCATTATTAAATTAGCAGTTTCATTGTCTAACTTTTTTTCCAGCTCGCTCGCTAAAATTTTGTCTGTTATTATCTCAATATTTTCAGCAGTATCAGCAATAAATATATCTCTTAATTCGCTGTCACTCACTTTTAATACCTCAATTTTTTCAACTGTTTATAATGTTCGCTATATTAACAATTTTTTCTTTTAATATATTACAAGTATTTTTTAATTTTTCGGAATATACGCTTGATTCGTTATTAATATTTTTGAGTTTGTTGGTTGTCCCTACAATGCTGTCAATTACTTTCTCCTGTTCTTTGACTGCATCAGTAATTTCAACTATCGCATTATTTGATTCATTTATAGATTCGCCTATTTTGCCGAATGACTGCGAAGCAGTTTCGACCATATTTACGCCGCTTTGAACAAGCGATATAGCGCTGTTCATAGATGTAACAGCCATTTCTGTTTGCACGCGAATTGTATCAACTAACATAGAAATTTCTTTGACTGATTTTTGTGTCTGTTCTGCTAATTTATTAACTTCATCAGCAACAACTGCAAAACCGCGGCCGGATTCGCCGGCGCGCGCAGCTTCTATTGCTGCATTTAATGCTAACAGCGATGTTTTTTCGCTTATGCCTGTTATTATATCAACAATATTTCCTATTTTTCTGCCGCTTTCATTTAATTCCGAAAGTTTATTTGATGTTTGTTTTATACTGTCATTTATTTTTTCCATTTCTTGACTTACTTGTGTTATTATTTTTTTACCGTCAACCGCTATATTATTACTGTTTTCTGATGTTGTTTTTGCCGCTTCGCAATTATGCGCTATTTCTTGTATTGATGAAGAAAATTCCGTTAGCGCTGTATCAGATTCGTTTGTTAATAATGACTGCTCTTTAAATTTCCCGGTAAAATCTAATATAATATTATTTATTTGTTCTATTACCCCATTAATATCAGCGATAAATTGTTTTAATTGCCCTTGTAATTTTTTGTTTTCTTCTCTTTGGCTTGTGAAGTTATTATTTAATTTTTCTAATAAAATTTTCCATGTGTTACTTAATTCTTCGGTTTTATATAAAACTTGATTACTTCCTATAAACTCTATATTTTTTTGAATTATTTCCATCTGTTTAACATAATCGTTTATAATCAAAAATACCCCTTTATTTTTACTTCTAAAAATATCAGATACTCTTGAAAGTTCAGCAGCGTTAAGACCTTTAAATAAATCTTCTAACGCTTGAAATAATCTGTATAACTCCGCTATCTTTACAGATAATATTCCTTTTATTTCCGCACTGTATTTATCATTAATATCGCCGCTCGCAATGTTATCCAGTGCGGAAATCGCAGTGTTATAATTAGTTATCACTATTTCAGAAATTTTTTCAAGCGTGTTTATCTGATTAACAGCATTTTCGGAAATAACTAACTGCTTTAATTTACTTTCGCACTGCTTTATTGAATTTACTAATTTTACCGTTAGTTTCACACTTTCAGAATTTTCATTCAAAAGATTATTTAACTCCGCTATCTCTGCGCCGTCCAGTGCTTTATTCAATATTTCAATATTTTTCTTTTTTTCCTTTAATAATTGATTATAAAAATTTATCAGCGTCTGATATTCTTTTGTTGCTGACGAAGTTTTCAGCCCGTCAAATTTTAAAATATTCTCTTCTTTAAAATTGTTTATCTCTTCAACTAAAGTAATTAAAGGATTCAAAAACATACTGATTATAAAAAATGAAAACAATATTAATAGTATAGTTAATATTCCTACTATTAACGCCATAACTTTTAGAGACACACCTAATAACAAGCAAATAGCAACAGCAACTGCTAAAATTAATATATTAATAACTGCAGATATTATAATTTTGATTTTTAAACTCATAATTTACCACCACATATTTTTTTATTATTTTTTTGGAGCTTGAATGACAATCTCTATTTTTCCAATTGCTGAAGCAATAGCAAACTTATAATGTTCGCCCTGACCTTGCAAATCATAATGCTCATTGATTATTTGTTTAGGCACAGACATATATATGTCTGTATTAGTTGCATTACTCAGGTTTTTTAATATTACACCTGTTAGAATATTTGCTATTTCTTGCGGTATTGAATTGCGCAATTTTATTAATTTTTTATTTTTATATTGTTTGAATTTATATATGAATATTTGGTTAACGAATTTTTCGTCAAAATTAAAATATAAATTAATAGCAAATGAATTGCTGTTTAATGACAGCAAATAAAGTTTATCCATCGGATAGATTATTTCGACCGGCTGTATCATAGTAGTTAAACGCGGAGGCATTAACAGCATTCTTGTTAATGTAAGTATTATTGTGTTTAAAATTAATTTTAAATGCGGAATAGGAATTTTTGATAATTTTTCTTCTATTAATTTTTGCACTGATTCCTGATTTTGTTTGAATAATTGATATTCTTCTTCGAGTTTTTCAGGTCTTATTAAACCAAAATTTACCGCTAATTCTCCGATGCTTACAAATTTATCGCGCTGTTCCTGTATTATCTCTTTAACTTGCTCTATCGTAAGCAAATTTTTTTCAATTGCTAATTGACCAAAATATTTGTTATTGCGAATACCTTCATCATAAAGTTCTTCGACAATATTTGGAGTTAGCCATTTTCTTTCTACTGCTAATTCACCAATTTTTTTATTCGCTAATTCTTGTATTTTCCAAAACTGCTCTAAAATTGAATCATCAAAATATTTTTTGAAACGCAAATGTTTTGCAAAATAAATGTCATTAGCAAACTGTTCAAAATCGGCTTTTAAAAGATTATCTTGGTTTAATAAGTTTTCCATCAGATATTCCATTTTATTTATAAATAATATTTGGCGTTTATTATATATAAATTTTTTGAAAAATACAAGTTTTTTTTAATTAATTGTCCATATAATCTTTTAATAATCTTGCTCGCGTGCGATGTCTTAATTTTCGTATCGCTTTGTTCTCTATTTGTCTTATGCGTTCGCGAGTGACATTGAACATATTGCCCACTTCTTCAAGCGTGCGCTCGCACCCGTCTTCCAAACCGAATCTTAATTTTATTACTTTCTCTTCACGCGGCGATAATGTAGATAATACTTTTAATAATTGTTCTTGTAATAATGTCTGAGTCGCAAACTGCATTGGAGATACTACTCCTTTATCTTCAATAAAATCGCCAATATGACTTTCGTCTTCTTCGCCTATTGGCGTTTCCAAAGAAATCGGATCTTGAGAAATTTTTAGAATAGCAGTAACTTTTGAAGTAGGCCATTCCAAATATTTCGCTATCTCTTCTGGTAGCGGTTCGCGATTTAGTTTTTGCAGTAAAAATCTTGAAGTTTTTATCACTTTGTTTATTTGCTCAACCATATGAACAGGTATTCTTATAGTCCGCGATTGGTCAGCGATTGCGCGAGTAATAGACTGCCTAATCCACCAAGTAGCATAAGTAGAAAATTTATAGCCTTTTTTATGTTCGAATTTTTCAACTGCCTTCATTAATCCAATATTGCCTTCTTGTATTAAATCTAAAAAATTTAAACCGCGATTGATGTATTTTTTAGCGATACTTACGACAAGCCGTAAATTCGCTGAAACCATCTCATTTTTTGCGTTTTTTATAACTTCTTCGCCGTCTTTTATGCTCTTTGCTATATAATCCATCATTGTAATAGATACTTTCATTACATCGCGAATTTCAGATAAACGCTTTTCATTTTCTTTGATTTTTTCAATATCGCGCAAGATTGCTTCTTTATTCTTAATAGAATTTTTAAACTGCTTTTTTAAAGTTTGAATGTCGATTTTAATTATATTTTTCTCTAATTTGATAAGTTGCGACGGCGTTTTTTTATATATCCGCTCTATTTCTTTATCAAACATCTTTTTTTCTTCATAAAACGCTACATATTTTTTTATTATCTCAGTTACCTTGTTTATTTGTATTCGATTCATTTCGTTTTCTATCAAGGTATCTTTGATTTTTTCTAAATAACTATGGATTTTTTCTTCAAATAATTTTCGTTCTTTCGCGTTTTTTGTCTGCTCTAATTTATTTTCCCATTTAATAGCTTCGCGTCTATATTTTTGTAATTTTTCTATCGCTTTCTTTATCCGATCTTTCCATTTCTTTATCTCATATTTGCTTAATTTTTCGGTTTTTCTAACTTTTACTAATGTTTTTAAATTTGTTTCGCCCTTTACTACTGATTTGCCTATATTGATAAAGGTATTTGCAGCCAAATATGTTGACAATATAACATTATTTATCATCGTATGCCCGTGTTCCATTCTTTGCGCTAATTTTATTTCGTCTTCCGGCTGTAGTAATTGTATTTTGCCTATCTCGCGCAAATAACTCCTGATAGTATCCTCGCTGCCTTCTTCACCGTCGCTCGGAGGCTCTAATTTTAAACGCTCTATTTCGCGTTCTGTCTCAGCTGTTAAATCTTCTACAACTTCAATATTATGCTTTGCCAATATAATAAATATGTCGTCTATGGCATCAGGATTAGTCGAAACCTCTGGGAGCAACACATTCATATCATCATAGGTAATAACATTATTCTTAGTCTTTGCAAATTTTATTAATTCCTTTAAACCCGGAATTTTTATTGATATTTCGCTCATTTTATAAAATCACCACTTTCTATATAAAATTATTAATTTTTTTGATTTATAAATTTCAATCTTTCAAGTTTTTCTTCTATATGCTTTTTTAATAAATTCGCAGCATCGTCAATTCTGCTGGATACCAAATCTTTATTCTGCCGCAAAATACCCGCAAATTGCTTCGTCTCTCTATCTAATCTGCGCTTCACATAAACAGTCATATAATTATTCGCTAATGTTTCAGTATCAACCGCTTCGCGCTCTTTCTCAATTAAAGATATAGAAGTCAATATCCTTCGCACCGCCGCTGCTTCGCGAAAATAATCCAATAACTCCTGCAAATCAGCATTGTCATTATCAAATATAAATTTGAAAATTAAATTTAATGGTTCTGGCAATTCTTCTAATACTATTAATTGCCTGTATTTATCAATTAAATTTTTGTCATTTGTATCAATTAAAAGCGCTAACATCTTTAATTCTAAATTTGATGTTTTGGTCAATATTTTTAAATCTGATTCTTTAGGTTCGTTTTCTATGTTTCCAATATTTTCAACTGCACGATTTTTTAAATTCGCAGATTTTATTAATTTTTTCATTTCAGAATATAAAACTTTATAATCTATTATCAGTATCTCGGACATTTTTTTTATATATTCTGACAAAACAAGATTGTCTCTTATATGCTTCAAAATATTTACCATTTCTTGAACTACAAATCGTTTGCCTTTGATTGTGCTAATATCCGTATCTTTTATTAACTTGTCAATATAAAAATCAAAAAACGATTGAGGTCTCCGCAATTTATTCAAAAAATAATCACTGCCTTTTAATAATAATAATTCTGCAGGATCCATATCGTCTTCGATCACATAAACATCAGGATAAACATCTAATTCTAACATTTTTTCAATACTGCGTGCCATCGCTGATATACCAGCGGCATCACCATCATATATCATCACCATATTTTTAGTAAATCGCGATAGTAATTTTATCTGCGTAGCAGTCAATGCCGTGCCTAATGTCGCTACTACATTTTTTATACCAAATTGAAAACAAGTAATTAAATCAATATATCCCTCTAAAATTAATACGCGGTTTTCTTGCATTATATATTTTTTTGATAAATGCAAACCATAAAGCATCGCGCCTTTGTGATATATCTGCGTTTCAGGCGAATTGATATATTTATAATCAGCGTTGTCTTCTAATACTCTGCCGCCAAAAGCTACTGGCTTACTTGAAATATCAAATATCGGAAAAATTATTCTATTTCTGAATCTGTCATAATATCCACCGTCTTCGCGTTTTATTATCAGTCCGGCTTCCATTATTTTTTCGTCTTTAAAACCTAATTGATTTAGATGGATTTTTAAAGCATCCCATTTATCTAATGCATAACCAACACCAAACAACACCACAGTATCGTCTGTCAACCCGCGCTTGCGAATATAGTCCTCTGCAAATTTATTAGATTTAAGATTATTTTTAAAAAATCTTAATGCAGCTGTGTTTATATCTATTAAATTTGAATCTGTTTTCTGCTCGCGCTGCGAGTATTTTGGCAGTTCTATTCCGTATTTATCAGCTAAAAATTTTAACGCCTCAAAATAATTTAAACCGTTTATCCGTTCAATAAATTCTATCGCTGTGCCGCCGACGCCGCAGCCGAAACAATGGAATATCTGCTTTATTGGACTTACCATAAAAGATGGAGTCTTTTCATTATGAAATGGACAGCGCGCACTGTAATTCGCACCTGCTGGTTTTAATGCAACGTACTCGGATATTACATTCACTATATCTACATTACTTAATATTTTTTCTCTCGCATTTTCCATATAATTTTTATTTTCTGCTTCTGTTTCGTTCAAATAAATCTATTTATCAATTTACCGAAATTTTATCAACCGCGCTACTGTTGTGCCATATCCTAATAATTTAGCAAAACCGCCACATTCATAATCTTTCACTAATTCGCTGTTTTCTAAATAATCAATTACTTTTTTTTTTAATATGCCTTTTCCTTTTCCGTGTATAATCTTTATTTCCTCTATATTATTCATTATTGAATCATTTACAAATTGTTCTAACTGTAATATAGCATCGTCGCCTGATAATCCGTGCAAATCTATTGTATCTGATATTCCTTTCCTTCTTGATTTTGATGAGGAATGCGCATTATATCGGCGATGTAATTTTATCATTTATTTTTTATTTTGCTTATTATTTTTAAATTATATTTTATTTATTATCAGCCGGGCGGCCATTTCATAATTCTGCCGCCTAATAAATGTAAATGTATATGAAATACTTCCTGCCCTGCATCTTTATTGCAATTGAATACGCATCTGTAACCGCTGTCTGATATATTAAATTTTTTCGCTATATCTTTTGCTGCATAAAATATCGCGGCTATTAATTTACTATCTTCTTCGTTAACATCATTTATAGTCGGTATATGTTTTTTGGGCACTATTAATATATGTATTGGCGCTTGCGGATTAATATCTTTAAACGCTAAAATATCATCGTTCTCAAATACTATTACACTTTGTATTTCACGATTTATAATCTTGCAAAATATACAATTATTACTCATCTCTTAAACCGCAGCCTCCTATTTAATAAACTTCTTTTGTAATGATAGAATAAATGGCATAATTATTGTTTTCTTTTACAAAAACAAATTCTTCTTTTCTTTTATCTGTGAAACTTTTATCGCCAATAGTGGTGTCTTTTTTTGTTATTACGCCTACTACAACAGTATCACTGTTTGAAGCATTGGATATTTCTAAATTTTCAAAACTGAGTTTTATTTTATCGACTGATTCAAATAATTCTTTTAAGCCAGACTCAGATAATATTGACGCAGACGGATTCTGGCTGTATAATCCCACTATTTCTTTTAGTTGTTTATTAGAATAAAAATTACAATAATTATTTAATATTTTTTCTATATTACTTTTTATTTCGCCAGAAATTACTAATTGTTGAACTGCTGATGCTGATGTTTGCGCTTGTTTGTCAGTTGAACCAGAACAAGATAATAAAAATAATCCACATATCAATATATTTATTAAACTCTTTCTATAACACATATTTTAAACTTTTACTTTTTGCCTCATCATCATCATAGTCTTAAAAAAATATAATATTTTTCTATTATTAGCAGATAAAAATGATTTTGTCAAGTTTTTGGCTATTTTTTTTTTTATTTTTTTAGTTTTTAATTTGATTTTTTTTAAATAATATTAAAAAAATACTGTTTATTTTTAATATTTTAAATTGAAATAATAAAAAAAACTTAAGTTTTTTATTTTTTTGTCGATAATATAATTAGAAAAATAGTAGTTTATAATAATTATTAATAAAAATTTACCCATGGAGGGAAAATTATGGGAATTTCAATAGGCGGTTTATCAGGATTAGATACTGAAAAAATCATAACACAATTAATGGAATTAGAGCAGATTCCTATAAAAAAAGTTCAACAAAGGATTGATAGATATACTCTTCAAAAAAATACCTTTGAAACTTTTAATCTAAAATTATTATCATTAAAAAGTTCTGCTGAAACTTTACTTGATTCTGCTACTTGGCAAACGAAAAATGTGACAGTCAGCGATTCTACAAAAATTTCTGCTACTGCAAGTTCTTCTGCTTCGCAAGGCACATTAAAATTTAATGTTACGCAATTAGGCAAATCAGAGTCTATTTACAGCGGCGGAGCAGTAGGCGCTGCAGGCGAATCTTCTGATACTTTAATCACTAACTTCGCTACTGCTTCAAGCGGCGTATTAAAAATAGATATAGACGGCACAGAAACTTCTATAACTTATGATGTCAACACAGACACGATTAATACGCTAATTTCAAAAATCAACCAATCGTCTGCTAATGTTACTGCATTCTACGATAAAAACACAGATAAATTTTATATTACCAGCAATACCGCTGGTAATAAAACAATAACTATTACAGATGATAGCGGCGGTAATATGGCGGAACTACTTAAATTGCGCGCAGCTGATTCGCCAGTAGTTGAAAATGGCACAAGCACGCAATTTTATATAAATGATATGGCGCAAATGTTTACAACTGACACTAATTCTTATACCGTAAATGGCGTAACTGTTAATTTTTTGAATACAGGCAGCACTACTGTTGTAGTAAAAAATGATTCTTCAGCGATTGTTGAAAAAATTAAGGATTTTGTTAATAAATATAATGATGTTCAAGATTTTATCAAAGAACAAACAAAATTAACTACTGCTTCTACTACTTCTGATAAAACAACAGATGTATCCACGCGCGCGCCACTGGCCGGAAATTATCTCGCAACTGATGTTTCCTATAATTTGAATGCCAAGACTTTGCAAGCGTTTTCAGAACTCCGTAATGCCGGACAATATTCTATGCTCACCGAAATTGGAATATCATTAGGCGCTTACGGCACTGATAATGCTAATAAACTCGTTGTAGATGAACAAAAATTACAAGAAGCAGTAGAAAACAATCCTGAACAGGTGAGATTATTATTTGGCTATAATACTTCAACTCCCACAGAAACAAAAGTAGTAGTAAATAGTGGTATTGCCCATCAAATTAAAAGTTATTTGAATCCTATTACTCGATTCCGCGGATTAATAGCAAACGAACAGTCCGCACTGCAATCTATGATTGATTCGCTTAATACTAATATTGATAAAATGAATGAAAGATTAACAACAGTAGAAGAAAATTATCGCAAGCAATTTTCAAGAATGGAACAACAATTAGCAAGATTAAATAGTCAAGGAGATTATTTTTCATCGCAATTAGCAAGTCTTAGTAAATCGAAATAATTATAATATTAGCGGTTGATTTTTTATCATCTGTTAATTTTCAAGAAATTTATGCAAAACTATAAATTTTCTAATCAAGACAAAATTATTTTATTGACTATAATTTTAATTTCGCTCGGATATTATATTAAGTATAATTTCCAGGGCTATGTCTGGCGCGAAAAAATTGATTTTAATGCTTTTTATTATGCTACAAAAGCATATTTTGCTGGCTTGAATCCGTATGACCATAAAAATGTTTTAAAAATGAAACTTCAAGATAATATATTAGATTACGCAGAAGATTTTCCGTTACCGCCGTTTACTCTATTTTTTTTTAGATTATTTAATTTTCTATATATCCGCTACGCGCAATTAATTTGGCTGATATTCTGCAATACTTTATTTTTTTGTGCTATTTATTTTATATACAAATATATTTATGACAAATTTAAAGATGAACAAAAAAAAAAAGTGTTCGCTTTGATTTTTCTGTTTTTTTCATTTCATTATTATGGCGCTACTGTCTGGGAAAATGCGCTTGGTAATTTGAATAATATTTTATTTTTTTTATTAGTTGCTACTTTTTTTTTATATAAAAAACAAAAAAATTTATTAGCAGGTATATGTTTTGGACTCGCCTGCGCTATTAAAATTATACCGATTGTTTTAATTCCTTTTTTTCTGTTCAAAAAAAAAATTAAAGTTATAATTTATTCATTATCAATTTTTTTGCTTTTACTCACCGCGCCGTTTATAATCACAGGCGATAAACAGGTTTATAATGACTGGATAAATCACGGGCTAACTAATGTTTATGCTTCTCATGCCAGACCTTTCAACCAGTCAATCAAGGGTTTTTTTATGCGAATATTCTCGCCAAAATCTTTTTATACTTTACCAACTAAAACAATTGAACTAATAACGCTGATAACAGCAGCAATAATAGGTATTGCTTTTTTAATTATAGCGTTTAAGTATCGAACATATTCGGAATTAGACGACGAATTATATTCAATTTTCGTGCTTTATATAATTTTTGCATCTTCACGTTCGTGGGAAACTTGGTATATGTTTTTGATTCTGCCGTTTAATCTTCAATTTATCTTTCTGCTTAAATTTTCTGATAAAAATTTTAATATATATACTCTATTGTTTTTTATTGCCGGATTTATTCTCGTGGCAGTGGATTTTCCTTATCAAGACCATCGTTTGCTCTGGGGTTTTAAATCTATATTTACTAATCTCAAATTATATGGCGCCTGCTGCTTGACTATCTCATTTTTAATGTCTATTTTTTCATATAGCAAAAATTGCATTAATAGCGCGCTTGGACAAGAATGACATCATTTTAAAAAAATGTTTTTACTGGGAGGCGCTGAAAGTTCCAATAATTTTAACAAATGAATGAATATGAATAAATGTAATTTTTAATTGTATGTCAGCATATTGCCTAACAAATATGTCTAATAGCGAACTGAAAAGTCAAGACAAAAAAATCAAGCGATTTTTCAGACCACATACACTGGGCTGTATATTTTCATAAAAAAATAAAAAAAAATCTTGATTTTTATTGGACGATAAAATATAAT
>JAKPEO010000023.1 GCA_029551925.1 bacterium | reverse complement strand
TTGCATATTATATTATTCCAATCAGAAAAAATGATTTGAATTGATTTGATGTCATCGGGTGGAGTAAATGGCATATTTATATCTATATCTTTTTCTTTTATTTCTTCTTCTTTACTATAATTTACTTTACTTTTCTTTACTGCTGTAGCCTCGCTTGTAGCCCCGCTTATAGCCCCGCTTATAGCCCCGCTTGTAGCCCCGCTTATAGCCTCGCTTGTAGCCCCGCTTATAGCCCTGTTTGTTTTTCGCTTTTTAGCTTCTGCCCCTTTTTTTCCATTTTTACTATTCGTTTCTCTGATTCTGTCTATTTCTGCCATTCTTTTTAAAAAAGATTCAGAATAAAAAGTATCTTTTTCAATAATAAACAAATCATATTCATAAATTATTTTTTCTAATTTATCTTTTTCAATATTATATTTTCTTGCTAAAATAGGAATTATTTTAATCGGAAGTTTGTAGTTTTTCTGGTCTCGCATAGATTCAATTATAACCCAATATGCACCATAAGCTTCAAGCCCAAAATCTTCAATTAAAAATGATATTTTCGGATCATCTTTTGCATTTGAATCGTGTCTAAAAAAATAGCTATCTTTCTGTAAACCCATTATTGTCTCGCCTCCATAAATATAAATAAAAGCGGATAGAGTAGCGAGACAATTTTTTTGAGGTTGGAAAACCTTAAAGGATTGTCCTCTATCCGCCGTATTAATTTAAAAATTTTATTTGTTTTCATAACCTTTTTCAAAAAAACTTCTCGCTTAATTAGCAATATAACACAGAACCCTAAATTTGTCAAGCGATTTTTAAAATTATTTCGTCTTTTCTTTTAAGCGTTTAATTATCAATAATTCAGCTTGAAAGTAAATTTGCCGGATGCGTTCCGTGCATAAATCATATTTACGCCCGACGGCTGCGTAATTTCCGCACTGTAAATAATACTTGACTATCTCAGCGTATTGTAATAATTCAATCGCTGAATAAAGCTCGGCTCTATTTTCTTTTTGTATCATCAATATCTCCGGCGTT
>JAKPEO010000114.1 GCA_029551925.1 bacterium | reverse complement strand
CAATATTCCTGATACTGCTCTTTAATTAAAAAGCCGTTTTTGCCTGTGTATTGAGTTTTGAGTTTTATACAGCGGAGTGCGTGGCGCGCGTCTTTTGGCGAAATGAGTTCTGACAGTTTTAGTTTAGCGCCGCATTCAATTCAATATGGGGTCAATATGGGGTCAGACGTCTTGAAAGTGAAATTCATTGCGCCTTGTAGCATCAAAAAATCAAAAAGAAATTGCCGGGGATATGAAAAAAATTTATGCTGCCCCAACTATTGAAAAAGCAGAATTGGAATTAAAATCATTCGAAGAAAAATGGCAGAATAAATATGCGGCTGTTGTAAAATCGTGGAAAAACAATAGGGAAACTTTATCAACTTTTTTTAAATATCCGCCTGAAATTCGCAGAATTATTTATACAACTAATTTTATAGAAAACATTCATCGGCAGTTAAGAAAAGTTTCTAAAAACAGAGGAACTTTTACGAACGATGATGCTTTAAAAAAACTTCTCTTTTTAACAATTCAGAAAGCCTCGAAAAAGTTGGGCAATATTCAAAATTGAGCATTAACCTATTCACAATTAGTAATAATTTTTGGCGATAGATTAAAGGCGGGATTAAATTGATTTTTGCTATTATTGTTAGTTGTATAAAAATATTTAAAAATTTTTTTGGAAAGTTTGAAAACCTATTTTTTCAAAAAATGGTTTTCATTAAACAAACAACCCCTTGTTTTTGTCTTACTTTTTTCAAGAAAAAAGTAAGCGACTTTTTGTTTCTTTTTGGTCGACCAAAAAAAAAGAAAGATAATTTTAAAATCATATTTATTGATTTTTTATAAATTTAATTTATAATTGTGATGATTTGAATTTAGCATTTTAGAATTTACACAAAACTTTTTACATTCCCAATTTTTATTATTAAATTCTCATAATTTTATTGAAATTTTTTAATTGTGATGCAATAAAATTATATAAATTTATTGCTGCTCTTATATATGAAATAATCTTTTAATTAAAGGAGTTTAATTTTTTCAGCAAAATTGTTAAAACTATCAAACCAGTATGCTTTATATTTTTCCAAAACATCAGCAATCCCGCGACTCGATTTGAATAATAATTTTACATTTATTGTAAATCCGTTGTATGAAAAATCTTTACATTTTTTCTTTCCATCCTGCCCGTCCTCAAATATTTTTGAATAGCCGTCTATCTTTCGATAACCGTCAGCGTGTTCTGTGCCTTTTGGGTCAACAAACAAAATCAAATATTTATTACCTTTTTTAAGCCAAAAAATAAAATCAGGTTTGAAATTTGACATTTTATTTTCTTTTGGATTGTAATACGGAATAAACACTTCATCAAGCGTCTGGTCAAGTTTTGAAAACATCCACCAATCAAATTGCTTAAAAATATTATCATCTTCCTTCAGATATTCTTCTAATTCTCTAATAAATCGCACTTCGCTGTCAATATTGATAATATGATTGATATAATCAATTTTTTCGGTTTCCGAAATTATCACCGGCAAATAATAATGGTTTGCAATATATTTGATTTTTAATTCATCATAATACTCTTCAAATTTAAAATCTAATTCTAATTGCTTGATTGCTTGTTTATATTTCTCTTTATTTTTTGTGCGTTCAAACTCTTCATCTGCTTCTTTTTCTTTAACAGCTTTCTGCGGATAATTTTTAACTTTGCCGATTATTTCTAATATTCTGTTATATTTCGTTTCATCGGTAAGCATAACTTTTTTGAAATGCACGATCTCATTTTCTAATTTTTTGAAAGTATCAAGGTCTTTGCTTTTTACGCCGAGATAATCAAAAATTCTGGAAAGTATCAATTCTGGCTCAAAAAGATTCTGGCGTTCTGTAAAATCATAATATTGCGTTTGCTTTTTTTTAGTAAAACTTTCCTTTGCTTTTTCCAAAACTTTTAGTTCGCAATTATATTTAACCAGCGCAATTTTATCGCCTATATAGTTATAAAATTCCGAAGTTAAATCCAAATCCGTTTGACTTATACAATATTTTTGCGGCGTATTTTCGTCAGCCAAAATTCTATTTGCCGTCTTATAAACCGGTATTAAAAGCGTATAGCCCTGCGCTGCGGGATTCAAAATAAATGCATCGCCTAAATTTTGGTCTTTTTTTTCTTCTTTCAGCGTCTTAATTATTTCTTTCAAATTTTCTGCGTTTGTGCCAAAAACAAATAAACTTTCAAGCGGAAAAATGTAATCTTTGACTTTATCAAAAATCTCTGTTTCTATTTCTTTGGCATTGTATAAATTCAATAACCGTTTGCGTTTGTGTTTCAGCGGCTCGATTCTCACGCCGCGACCTACTGCTTGCAGCACAAATTTTTTTGCATCGCTGCTAACGCCGATATTAACAAATAAAAGAATATTCGGTCTATTAGAATCCCAGCCCTCGTAAAACGACCGCGAGCCCATTAAAATATTTATATCAGAATCATTGCTATTAATACGCTTAAAATAACTTTCGTTCTCAAAACTTTCGATTATTTCATAGCCGCTAAGTTTGTCTTTTAGCCAAACAGAAATATCGCCAATCTTGATTAACGCAAACGGTTTTTCCGCTGTTTTAAGTTTGAAAATTAATTCCTGTCTATTGCCCGGTATCTTTAAAACTTCGATATTTCCAGCGGTTTTACCGTTCAACACATATTTCAAAATATCTTTGTAATTCAGTTTGTTAATTAAATCAGCGTTTATTTTACATTCCAAATTTTCAAACTCAAAATTCTGCGGCTGCTGCGGATTGCAAAATTCCTGGATAATCTCGTTCTTCGCGGCATCAATCAAAGCAATCTCGATTTCGTTATTAGCGATTTTCTTTAATTCGCTAAAAAATAATTCTAAATCTGAGTTTTCTATATCAACAGAATTAACAAGCGTCAAAAGCAGCGGTCTATGATAAAGCGAAAATTCACCTGCAACTTTATTTATTTTTTCAAAATATTTATTAATATAAGTCAATAACAACAGCGTTTTCAAAACTATCTTTTGTTTGGTAATCTCAGAAAAATCAGTTTTTTCGCGAAATGCGTTTATTTCAGCAGACGATACATAGATATGCTTGCCGAAACCGTCTTCTACAAATTTTGAAAGATTGAAATTAAACGCGCAAGTGACAAAATCGCGCGCGTCAATAAAAGTAGCGGAAAAATTAAACAAAAATCCGTTTCGCGAAAGTATCGAATATAAAATCTGGCGTTTGCTGTCTTCTCTATCGCCTTTATGCGCCTCGTCTAATAGTATATACCATTTACCGTTATCATCGTAATTTTTGTAATTAACGATTTTTTCTTTGTGTTCCTTAGAAATCAAATCAGAACGATAATAAAAAACTGTAATCTCGTTTTTAGCAAATGGCAATGCATTTTCACGTTTGACATTCTCATAATCCCGTAAATTTTTTAGTTCGATTTTGGTATTAGAGTTTAATCTATTAAACTCGTCAATATGCTTTTTAAATTGCTCTAAAAGGTCGTCGCGATGCGTAAGAAAAAGAATATCGTTATCTGGCAATTCTTTTGCCGCTATAAGTTTTCCTAATACTTCAATCAATTTCACAATAACTAATGTCTTACCAGCGCCGGTAGCCATCCAAAAACTCATTCGATTGATAAAATACGCAAACGAAATTTTATTATCAATCACTGGATAATCTTTATCGTATTCTAAAAGATATTTGATTGTTTTTGTGTCTTGTTTCTTTTTCAAATCATAATCGAGATTGTCATTAAAACCATTATTTTTATAATGCGCAAGCATTGCGGTTTTATTAGCGTTTTTTTCTTTGAAATATAAATGAAGCGCTTTTATTGCATTTTTTAAAGCGTTTTGCTGAAATTCAAAAAGATTCTTAGTTTCTGAAAAATTTGGCAAATTAAAATCCTGCCATTTAACAGGCAGATTTTCAAAAGAAATAGAATTTAAAATTGTTTGTAAATATAATTTCATATAGCTAAAATATTGGTAATTATTTTAATTATCTTGTCTTTTTCCTGCGGATTGCTAATTGCCGTCAAAAGAGCGAGTGTAGTTAGAGTATTATCATTAATTTTTTTCTCTCCATTTTGACGATATAAATAATTATTTTTATTAAGAAAATATACAAACAAAAAAGAACCAATTCGTTTATTTCCATCAACAAATGGATGATCTTTGATTATAAAATACAAGAGATGCGCTGCTTTTTCTTCTAAGGAAGAATATAGTTCTTTTCCATCAAAAGATTGATAAATATTTCCTAATATTCCTTTTAGTTTATTATCTATTTCCTTTCCAAACAACTCGCTCGCTTCTTTTTTAGCAATTAATTCTTGCTTAATCTTATTAATTATTTTTTTAACTTCATCATAATTTAAAACAAATTTATCTTTTCTTTTTTTTGCTAAAATCAATTTTTCTTTGTCGTATTGTTCAAGAAGAGATAAGGTATTAGAATAATTTGTAAGTAGATTTAATATTTCTTGTTCCTGTCCTTGCAATAAACTTTGTTTTGATTTTTCTTGTAAAAAAGTAATTGCGCTTTGAAGGTCATTTAATTTGTTTTCTGCTTGCAAAAGTCTTTCTTCATTAATTGTATAACCTTTAATTAAGTGTTCTTTTAAGGTTTTTGTTGCCCAGATACGAAATTGCGTCCCTTGAATAGATTTAACTCTATAACCAACCGAAATAATAACATCAAGATTATAAAAATCAATTTCTCTTTCTATCTGTCTTTTGCCTTCTTTTTGAACTATTCGGAATTTCCGAATAGTTGTTTCTGGATTTAATTCACCTTCTTTGTAAATATTTTTAATATGCTCATTTATAGTTGAAATCCCTTTATAAAAAAGAATTGCCATCTGTTTTTGAGTTAACCAAACAGTTTCATTTTCTAGACGAACTTCTAATTTAGGAGTTCCGCGAGATTTATAAATTAATATTTCGCCTTTTTTTAAATTCTGTTTCTTCATAATTTAATTTGCTAAAGGATTTCATTCCCACCAAAGCAATGGCTTGATGAGTTTATAATCTAAATCATTAATATTGATTTTTGCGCCGTCTGAAAATTCTACTTCATTAGCGTTAATTTTCTTAATCCATTTGCCAGTGAGATTTGACAAGGTTTCCGCAATATCGATATTTTCATATAATTTCGATAAATCGATTTTTACTTTGTCGTTTTTATAATCAATTTCTAATGCTTTAAGCATTTTTTCGTCTTTTAAAAAAACATACTCTTGATACGGATTTCTGCCCGGCGCATTGAATAAATCGCCGTCTGCGTATTTGCAATTTGCCAGCGCTTCTTCGTATTGTTCAAGTTCGTAGTATTTGAAAAAACATCCGAGACCATCACTGTCCTCATCACTGTCCTGTGGCTTCCCATTATTCCAATTAAAAGAGTAAGAGATCTTCTTTAGTCTTGGAATAATTACTGTGTAAAAATAATCTGCCATTTCTACAAGAATAAATTTTCTATTTCCTCCATCTTCTTTGTTTAACTTCATAACAGCATGAGCAGTTGTGCCAGAGCCAGCGAAGAAATCTAAAACATAATTATTCTCATCTTTAATTTTTGTAGAAATGTATATC
>JAKPEO010000017.1 GCA_029551925.1 bacterium | reverse complement strand
TCAGTTACGCGCTCGTCTATGCCCTCATATCTTCCGCAAATAAATATCAGTTGTTCATAATTCAACAATCCTTTTGCTGTTCTTTGATGAAAACGCTTACCTGCCGGCGTCGGCATTATAACCCTATATTTCGGTTTTAGTTCAATATCTTCAAATGCTCGAATTATCGGCTCTGGCTTTAATAACATTCCGCTTCCGCCGCCATAAGGAGTATCATCTACTATCTGATGGCGGTCTAACGCATACTCGCGAAAATTTATAAGTTTAATTTTGATTTTATTTGTGTTTATAGCTTCTTTTATTATCCCTTCTTTAAAAATGCCGTCAAGCATTTCGGGATTTAATGTTAAAAATATAAATTCCATAAAAACCAAAAATTAAACTTTTATATCAGCCCTTCCAATAATTCTATTATCATCACGCCGTTGTTTATGTCTATTTTTTTTACAACATCGGCAATCGCAGGAATAAGTAATTCCCTATGGTTTTCACACTGAACAACATAAACATCGTTCGCAGGCAATTCTAAAATTTCTGATATTTCTCCTAAATATTCATTATCAGTCGTATAAACTTTCAAGCCCTCGAGCTGATAATAAAAATACTCGCCTTCTTGCAATTTATACGACTGACACAACGGTATCTCTAAATATACATTCCTAAATTTTTCCGCTATCTCAATATTATCTATTCCGCGAAATTTTAGAATTACATATTTATTCTGATATTTAATGCGTTCAATGACATAATCACTACCTGCTAAATTAACGCTTTCAAGCAATTCAAAACGCTTGATATCACCCGTAAGCGGCTGAACCTTTAATTCGCCCTTTAATCCATGAGGTTTGATGATTATGCCTATTTTGATTAATTCATTTTCATTAATTTTGTCTCGCATCTAAAATTTTGCGATTTAACAAAATTTCTAAATTAATCTAAAACTTCTAACATTACGCGATTTTCAGATTTCGCTGTCGCAGCTTTTAAAATTGTGCGGATAGCGCTGATAATTCTTCCGTGTTTGCCGATTACTTTTCCTAAATCTGCTTGATTTACTTTTAATTCGTAAATAATTGTTTTTTCACCTTGAACTTCACGAACTTGAACATCCTGTGGATTATCAACTAATTTTTTAACAATAGTAACAATAAATTCTTCCATTTTTGAATACCTCCATAGATAATTTTTTAATTAGTGTTTTTTTGTTTTTTTTGCTCTGCAAATTTTTTTAATATTCCATTTTTCGATAATAAACTTCTAACAGTGTCAGTTGGTTCTGCACCGTTTTGAAGCCATTTCAATACTTTGGTTTCGTCAAATGAAACCTTTCCTTCTTTCATCGGATTATACCAGCCGACTAAATCAACATAACTACTTTCGCGCGGTTTAGATTCTTCCATAATCACTACGCGATAAAATGGCTGTTTCTTTTTGCCCATCCGCATTAATCGCATCTTTGTTGCCAATATGGCTCACCTCCTATTTTTTTAATTTTTTTATAATAAAATCGGCGATTGTTATCTAAATAATCCGCCTAAATCTTTTAAGTTTAATCCACCGGGCAATCCGCCGCTAGCGCCGGGAAAACCCAATTTTGACAATTTTGACATCTGTTTTATCATTTTTTGCGATTGCTCAAACTGCTTTAACAATTGATTTATTTCTTGAACGCTCGTGCCGCTGCCTTTTGCAATGCGTAATTTTCGCGAACCATTGATTATCGAAGGATTATCTCGTTCTTCTTTGGTCATTGATTGTATCATACATTCGATTCTCTTGATTTCTTTTTCGCCGGGCATCATCTGTTTTAATTCCTTTATCTGCGACATTCCGGGTATCATTGCTATCAAATCTTCAAGCGCTCCCATTTTACGAACTTGCTGCAATTGCTTTAAAAAATCATCAAAAGTAAACTCGCCTTTTTTTAATTTCGCTTCTAATTTCTTCGCTTCTTCTTCTGTGATATTTTGCTCGACTTTTTCAGCAAGCGATACAATATCGCCCATTCCTAATATTCGCGTCGCTAATCTATCAGGATAAAACGGCTCTAATCCGTCTATTTTTTCGCTTATTCCTACAAATTTTATAGGTTTGCCTGTCACTGATTTTATTGATATTGCAGCGCCGCCGCGTGCATCTCCATCTAATTTCGTTAATACTATTCCAGTTATTTCTAATTTTTTATTAAATTCATCAGCTACGCGCACAGCATCCTGTCCGGTCATCGCGTCAGCGACAAATAATATTTCCTGCGGCTTTAAAAAGTCTTTTAATCGCGCTACTTCATCCATCATTTTTTCGTCTATATGCAGTCTGCCGGCAGTATCTACTATAAGCAAATTACAACCTAATTTATTTGCTTCAATTAACGCTTCTTTTGCTATCGCGACTACATCAGTCTCTTTGCGCCGAATACAAACAGGGACATTCAATTGATCGCCTAAAAATTTTAATTGGTCTATTGCCGCTGGTCTGTATATATCGCACGCTACTAATAGCGGCTTAAAATTCTTTTTCTTTTGTAAATTCGCTAATTTAGCGCAAGTAGTGGTCTTGCCTGAACCTTGTAAGCCCACCATTAAAATAATAGACGGCTGCACTGTTAAATGCAAGGTATTGTCAGTTGACCCTAATATTTCTACTAATTCATCATGTACTATTTTTATAAATTGTTGGTCTGGTGTTAGACTCTTTAATACGGATTCGCCTATCGCTTTTTCTTTGACTTTGTTAATAAATTCTTTTACCACTTTAAAATTAACATCAGCTTCTAATAATGCAATGCGTACTTGACGCAATGCATCAGATATATTATCTTCTGTGATTTTACCTTTATTGCCTAAATTGCGAAAAATATCAGTTATTTTCTCTGTAAGATTATCAAACATTGTATTCTCTCTTTAATAATTTTGTCATCTTTAATTTTATATTCTTTTTTTTATCTAATGAACATTCCAAATTATCTACATCATTTATTAATTCATTTATCACTGCAATTCTATGATTCGACTGCTCGACTAATTTCATTTTTTTTTCAAATTGCTTTAATTGGGCAACAGCGCTCTTTATTATACTCGAAATAAATTGCCTACTTACTTTTCGCTGCTTTGCTATCTCGCAAATAGAATAATCGCGATGATAGTATTCTTCGAATATTTCGCGCTGGCCGTTATTCAGCAATTCGCAATAAACATCATACAATAAATTTATATTTTTTAATTCTTTTATATTTTTCATAAGCGATAAATTATATATACATATAAACAGATGTCAAGTTTTTTTTATTGACATATTCAGAAAATAGCCAAAAATGGTAGTCCACTGTAAAGCAAAACTTGAAATGAAATCGCCAGGCGTTTGGACAGAAGATAATGAATGGCAAAAATATGTCTACGCAACATATCTTGATATTACAAATGATGACCATTCTCAAATTTTATACGATAATGATGAATTTAAAAACATACGACATCCGTATTGGCAGTATTTTGCACGCTTTTGAATTGGCAATATAATAGTAGTAAAACATACTAAAAAACTAGTCCTTTAAAATCAATTAAAAATCAAATGTCTATCGGGCATCTTACTATGGCACTTGTTGTTTTAACAGCTGCTAATCTTAATAATTCTGATACGGGCAGATGCTGTAAGACATTTTTTGAAATAGTATAACATCTGTTTCATTGCCAGAGTTAAATTTTAATTTTCAAAACAGCAATGTGAAAACTCTGTTTTTTTTACCCGTTTTTTTTATAACGCGCTTTGTGGTAAAAAAAATAAAAATCATATTTATTATTTCATTAATCCGGGCTTTTGTTAAAAATATAGAAACTTTTAAAAAAGCTCGTTTTTTAAAAAAAATTGACTTTTAAAAAAATAAATTTATAATCAAACGCACATTATTTTTAAAGGAGTAAAAAATGGAAAATATAAATTTCAAACAAAACAAGTTATTTATTGAAAAAATATCAGTTGAAAAATTATGCAAAGATTACGGCACGCCATTATATGTTTACAGCAAAAAAAATTTAATAGAGGCATTTAATAGAATAAATGACAATTTAAAAAAACTCGATAGATTGCTGTGTTTTTCTATAAAAACCTGTTCAAATATAAACATCATAAAAATTTTGAAAGAGCAAGGCGCTGGCTGCGACATAGTATCAGGTGGTGAATTATATCGCGCATTGAAAGCAAAAGTAGCGCCTGAAAAAATTGTATATGCCGGCGTTGGCAAAACTGCCGAAGAAATAGAATACGCGTTAAAATCTAAAATATTAATGTTCAATTGCGAATCAATACCTGAAATAGAATTAATAAATAAAATCGCTGGAAAATTAAAAACAACAGCCCGTATAGCTATTAGAGTAAATCCTGATGTTGATGCGCATACTCATTCTAAAATAACCACAGGCAAAAAAGAAAATAAGTTTGGTATAAGCATTGATATAGTTGCTGATTTATATAAAAATATCAAGAAAAAAATGAAAAATATCGAAATCTACGGAGTTCATTGTCATATAGGTTCGCAGATTACTGAAATATCGCCATTTGAAAAAGCGCTTGATAAAGTATTAAATTTAATTGACGAATTAGAAAAATGCGGAATATCAATAAAAACCTTAAATTTAGGCGGCGGCTTGGGTATCCAATATATGCCTGACAAAAAACCGATAGATATAAAAAAATATGGTCAGATGGTCTCGTCAAAATTACAAAACAGAAAACTAAAATTAATATTAGAGCCGGGCAGATATATTGCCGGCAATTCAGGTGTTTTATTAACAAAAGTAATTTATGTAAAAGAAACAACGGTAAAAAAATTTGCTATAACAGACGCAGCAATGAACGATCTTATCAGACCTACATTATACGAGGCATATCATCATATTATTCCGTTAAAAAAATCGAATAAAAAAGAAAAATATGATATAGTAGGACCGGTCTGTGAATCCGGCGATTATTTTGCAAAGGATAGAGAATTGCCGAAAGTTCAAAGCGGCGATTACCTCGCTATATTAAGCGCCGGCGCATACGGTTTTAGTATGTCGTCGAATTATAATTCCAGACCACGCGCGGCTGAAATATTAGTTGACGGTAATAAATCAATATTAATACGCAAACGCGAAACATATCAAGATTTAGTGAAGCCGGAACAAATATAATTTTAAAATTATAGCATTTTTTATAAGAAATATTTTTTATATGCAAAAAGAATTTTTATTTAGCGTCAGCGGTATGTCTTGCGTATCATGCGCTAAACGCGTAGAAACTAATATTGCTAAAATATCAGGTGTAAAGTTTGTATCTATAAATATTGCTACAGAAAAAGGTTATGTAATAGCAGATGAAACAGTATCGCTTGAAAATATAAAAAACGCAGTAACAGAAACCGGCTACAAATTCAGCGAAGAAGTGCCTGATGAAAATATTATTGCTTTAAAATTTCAAATCGCTCGCAAAAATCTATTATTAACAGCGGCATTTTCTACGCCGTTAATAATATTGATGTTTATTCATATGTTCGGCTCGCATATTCCTAAATTTGTTTATTTAGAATTTTTAATTAGCGCAATAGTATTATTTTACTGCGCAAAAGATGTATTAAAAAACGCCGTAATTGCAGTAAGCCACTTTCACAGCAATATGGATACTTTGGTTTCAATTGGCGCAATTTCAGCATTCTTAACCACATTATTAAATATTTTCGGCTTGAAAATAGCGTCTTTTGGCGCGCTTTCATCAATGTTAATTTTATTTCATCTAATCGGCAGATATATAGAAGCGAAATTAAAATATAACGCGGCTATTGATATTAGAAAATTAATGAAATTACAATCTAAATACGCAATAATAAAAACAGAAAATGGAATAATTAAAGCGCCAATAGATGTAATAAAAATCGGCAACGAGATAATTGTGACAACAGGCGATAGAATACCAGTTGATGGTAAAATAATAAACGGCGATGCGTATATTGACGAATCTATGCTGACTGGCGAAGCGCTGCCAATATATAAAACAACTGGCGATAATGTTCTATCTGGGACATTAATAAATTCTGGAAATATTAATGTTTTAGTTGAAAAAGTCGGCAAAGATACATTTTTAAATAAATTAATAAAACTCATAGACGAAACGCAAACTATAAAAATACCGCTGCAAGCAATTGCTGATAGAATAATAGTATTTTTTGCGCCGACAATATTCATACTTGCAATCATCAGCGCAATGATTTGGTATATTAATTATGACGCTTTAAATTTTTATTTTCGACATATTGCTAAATATCTGCCTTGGGCTAATGCTAATATCAATAATATATCAATGGCTATATTTGTTTTTATTACAATATTAGTTATATCCTGTCCTTGCGCTTTAGGATTGGCTATACCTTTGACATTAACAAGAGCCGCAGGGCTCGCGGCAAAATGCGGATTAATATTAAAATCAGCAGAAGCGATACAATCAGCAAAAGATATTGAATATATTATATTTGACAAGACCGGGACATTGACAGAAGGCAAACCGCAAGTAATTTATTCACAAATTGACAATTATAATTTGAATATTGCCGCGCAACTTGAAAAATACTCGCACCATCCATTAGCTGCAGCTATTATTGATTTCGCAGCTTCAAAAAAATTAAATAATAATATTGAATTTACCGAATTATCAGAAATTCCGGGCAGCGGTATATCCGCAAAATACAATAATAATCAATATTTTATCGGCAAAATTGCAGATATAGATAATTCCAAATATTTAGAATACAAAAAATCGGGCTGCACATTGATTGGCTTTTATGAAAATAATACTATAAAAGGTTTTTTTGCCGCGCGCGATAAAATAAGAGACGACGCAAAATATGTCATAGACGAATTAAAAAAAATTGGAATACAGCCAGTAATAGCAACAGGCGATAATAAAATAGCGGCAAATGCAATTGCGCGGATTCTTGATATTAATTTAGTTTTTGCTGAATTAACGCCGCAAGAAAAATTGCAATTATTAAAAAATTATAAAGCGCAAAATAAAAAAATCGCGATGGTCGGCGACGGCATAAACGACGCTGCGGCATTAAAAATAGCGGATGTCAGCATAGCGTTAGGCGCTGGCGCTGATATATCAATCGAAGCCGCTGACATTATTTTAGTGAAAAATAAATTAAGCGGTATTTTAGATGCTTTAAATATTGCTCGCACAACTCGCAAAAAAATCAAACAAAATTTATTTTACGCGTTCATCTATAATATTATCGCGATACCTGTCGCAATGAGCGGATTACTGCATCCTGTAATTGCTGAAATTGCGATGTTTGCAAGTTCGATAAATATAATATTAAATTCAAAAATAAAAAAAGCGGCAAATAACTATTTTAGAATTTTCTAAAATTCTAAAATGCTAAAATGTTATCAGATAATTCAATTCCTGCGGATTATTGCAATCAACTGCGCGCCATAATTCTAACGGCTCCATACACAAATAAACAAATGTATTTTTAGAATAAGATTTTATTTTTGAAACTAACAACTTAAAAATTTTTTCGCGCAGTATTCGGATATATCGCGCTTTTCCATCAATACCTATAATTAATTCGCCTAAAAATGTCCGACTATTCGGATAATTTTTTCTAATGATTGGAATTAATTCTGGCGCGCATCTAAAAGCGCCAATACTAATCCATAAAATTTTATCATCTGGAATATTCGAAAAAATCAAATCTATAACTTGGCAATATTCATTCTGCCAATCTTCGAATACAATCACAGGATCAAAATGAAAAGCGACAGAATAGCCATTTGCTACTGCTTTTTTCGCTGCGTTAATGCGTTCGTTTAATGACGACGCATAAGTTTCTTCTGTATCAATAATTTTTTGCGGATTCATTGACCAAGCAAAAACAATATTTTTTTTTGAAATATGCGGCAAATCAATATTCAATAAATGCTCAATATCAGTTAATTTTGATTTTATTTCAAAAATTATATTTTTGTAATTTATTATTTTTTTTATCAAAGTTTCTGTGATGCCTGTGTATCTATCAAATAATAAACTATCGGAAAATTCGCCGTTTCCTAATCGTATTATTTTATTTTTTTGCGCTAAAATCTGCAATTCATTATCTATATTTTCTAAATTCGGATGAATTATTATACCATTATTATTTATATATTGTTGTAAATAGCAATAAGAGCAGCCAATATAGCAATTTTGTATTATATTCATAACATAATATCCGCAAGATTGAATATTTGCGCTGCACGGACACTTTTTTATAAAATTAGATTTATTAGATTTGAAGACAATTATATTTTTGCCGAGTCTATTATCAAATTCAAAATTAAAGTTATTAATTAGATTATCAAAACTATCAATTATTTCGATTTCAAAATTAGTAGGATATTCGGCGATAAATTTCTTTACCGCCGAATTGTCAGTCTGGTTTTTTTCAATAAAAACCTTTTTGATAATATGCATTATTTTTTTTCGTAATATTTTCCGACAAATAATTTTACTTTTTCATAAGTTTCTGTTGGAATATATTTTCGTTCTGTTACTAATGAAGTCGCTAACGCTTTTGAACAAACACAGTCATTTTTTTCTGGAATCGTCGGGATTACTGCTTTAATAATTTTTTTTGCAGTTTCACTATTATCTCTTACAATTTTCATAACAGCATCGCTTGTAACCGCTTCTTCTTCTTCGTGCCAGCAATCATAATCAGTAGCCATAGAAATAGAAACATAACATATTTCCGCTTCGCGCGCTAATTTAGATTCTGGAATGACAGTCATACCTATTACGCTTGCGCCCCACGCTCTATGTAAATGTGATTCTGCTTTTGTTGAAAACATCGGACCATCCATACATACATAAATACCGCCAAAATGCGTTTTACAACCGACTTTTTTTGTCGCGTCATATACTAACTGTCTTAATTCATTACAAAAAGGCTCGGCAAATGATACATGCACTACTATACCGTTGCCGTAAAATGTATTCGGTCTGCATTTTGTCTTGTCTATAATTTGCTCTGGTATCACTATATCACGCGGCGCGATTTCTTCACGCAAACTACCGACAGCAGATACCGCAAGAATATATTCTACCCCTAAACTTTTCAAAGCCCAAATATTTGCGCGCTGCGGCAATTCATTAGGCAAAATACGATGCCCTATACCATGACGTGGTAGAAATGCAACAGGTCGGCCGCAGAGTTCGCCTGTAATTATAGCATCAGACGGTTTGCCAAATGGCGTATCAATATGATGTTCTTTTTTATTTGTAAAACCATCAATATCGTACAACCCTGTTCCGCCAATTATTCCAATTTGATATTTCATTTATATCCTCCAAAAGACTAAAATTATTCAAAAATATAATAATATTAGTTTTTTGAATTTAAGTCAATTTTTTTTTATATTTTTTTTCATAATTTCAGCGCTAAATAATAAATTTTAGTTCGCACTCTTAAGTCTAATTTCAATAAAAAATTAGTTTTAATGTTTAGTTATTATTAAAATAATGAATTATAAAAAAAATTATAACTACAAGGATTTTTTGTTATACTTTGCGATTTTTGCGATTAAAAAAATTATCACTAAGGTCGCAAATCTTCACACAAAGTCCACCAAAAAAACAAAAAACACCAAAGGCGTTGAATTATAATAACCGCAGGTTTAAAAACCTACGGTAAAAAATATTAGTTCAAACCAACCACAAAGAAAGTGGTTAAATAAAAAAAATTCTGCGCGCTCTGTGACTCTGTGAGAATCTAATTTTTTTAATACAAAACCACAATAACGCTTTTTAAAAAAAAGAGGTGAAGAGGTGACGCCTGTCCCTGAATAAAGAAGGCGGGGGGTTGAAAAACCGCCCGCCTAAAATGTGAAAAACAAAGACAACAAAGATACTGTTATCTGCTATTATTTGAATGGTAAATAATCAACTAATTCTTCAACTGAATCTGGATCTTTATAATATAGCCTTATCTGATAATAATACAATGCTTTTTTGTTTAGTATTTCAGTAGTATAAGGCACTTGTAATTTGTTGTCACTTGTGGTAAATGCTGCTGCATCTTCAATATTTAACCAGCCGACAAATGTAGAAGCATTATTAGATATACTAACACCGCCAGCAGATGCTATTCCTTCTGTACAAGTTAAAACCACAGTATCATACGCTAAATCGCCTGTCGTGCTTTTTACAATTGTTAAAATTACTTGTAGTGTTTCATTTGTAGTAGAACTCATATTCTGGTCTGTATCTGTTATTATTACCCATAATGTATCACCTGAATAACAATTATCAGTTAAATTAAATAAATATGTACCACGCTCGATATTGAAACTGATTATCGTTGGTGTTAAAGTAACCCTATAACTTTTCTGATAATAATTCGGCGTTGATGTATCATATTTTGTATTATATTTGATTATAATTGTATCGCCATTTAATACATCAATTTTGCCATTATTAATAACATTAGCGCCTATATAATCAACAGAACCAATTGTATTTACAGTAAAATTAGATGAATTTACATTTGCTTCGTAAAGAGTAATTATTTCTCTATCAGCTAAAGCATTATTTCTATATACTTCCAGGATAGCAGTGCAAGATTGTAAAATTGCGCTTGAATCATTAGCATCAGTATCAGCAATAGTCAATGTAAAAAAGCCGCTTGATGACCAGGAAAATGTGGTTATATTCCCAGTATCAACATCACCGCTGCTAGTTACATTAGATAAAGTAATACTTTTTACATCTTCTCTGAAATTATTAGATGCAAGCGTGCCTTCTATTAATGTTTTTCTTAATTCTAACCTATCAGTTGAATTAAATGGGTCTTGATAAACAATTCGCACTTCATCGCCATCTTTGCCTATTAATACACCATTATTTGCCGCAAAAGTTGAATCAACATCATTAGAAGTTTTTACTGTTCCAGTAAAACCTTTTGAATTTTGTCCGCCTTCTGTTAAGGCAATTAACTCTATTTCTGTGCTTGGTTGCCTTGAAGCATTATAAATTCTTAATATATTCCAAGTCGTATCATAAATTTCTTGTTGATAAGAAAATCTATTCAAATCCGGGTCAACAAGAGTAAAAGTTAAAGTTGAAGTCAAACTTGTATCTGTTTTCGGATTACTGCCAGCAACAATATAGTTTGATAGTTGGGTAGAACCTATTGCTAATAAAACCGAACCGCTAACATTTGATTGTGAGCCGCCGCCGGTTTCTTTTACTACTATTCTTCCTTGCAATCTATGATACAAATAATAATTACCATCTGCTAAAATTGATACAAGCGCTTCATTTGGTCGATTTGCAGAATCTACAAGTTTGATTTTTGAATCATTAGGTCCTGATAACCCAAGCGCTGTTTTACAAGATTCATCACCATATAATAAGAAATTAACAGTTACTACTCCGATTTTCATATCTTTGTAAGCAGCGACAACTTCGCCATTTTTTATTATCTGAATTGAATCAGCCGATGGATTATGAAGTTTCTGATATAATCCAGTATCGTATTTATCATTAATTTCATCATATTGTGGTATATTCCAAAGCCATACATCAATAATTCTTGAACCATAGTTTTTAATCTGCTTATCTGTTGCATTATAAAAATATGCATTATTATCCGCAGCACTTGCGCCGCGAGTATATGTAAAATTCAAGCCAGAACAATGTAAGAAATTACCGTCAGAAACCCCGGCATTTCCAGATAATGTATTTTCACCATTTTGATACCACATTTGCGCAACGCCATATTCAAGTAAATTTTTTATTTCAAGAGGCGTTAATTCTACTACCGCTAAATAATTATCAAATCTAAAAAATTTTGATTTAAAAAAATCAAGTGCGTCGCCGTTTCTGAAGGAGGTGGGATTTATGTTGCTTATTGGACCGTTAATACCGCCGCCGTTATGCACAGCAACACGAATATTTATATTGCCCGTCGTTTTTGTATAATTTTTTCGAGCATAATATAATAATGCATCAGTAACCATATTCATCATTGGTTCTTCGCCTGTTCTTAATCCTATATTTGGTCTTCTTCGATTTGCAGTGTTTGTTCCGCTATACCAAACATTTAATATTCCACTTGAAATAACAAAACCTCCAATTGCCCCTGACTGACAATTAGAACGTAATGTTTCTTCTTGATTAGTAAAACCAAAAATGGCTTCAGCAGATGTAATATTTTCGCCCCACACTGCCTTTCCTGTATATTCATCGATAAAAGTTATGTTCAATGTCTGACTGCTTGCTAATGCCGGCAGAGTCGGCACTTGTGGCTTTTCAGTAGAGCCGCAGCCAATAAGATAAAAAGCCAAAGCGCAAATAAAAAACAAATTAAATAAATACTTTCTCATAACAAACATCGCCTCCTTTTTATTAAAATTTAACTTTCATATAACCGAGTATAGTTTTATTTTCGCGTTCAACTTCTTGACTGCCAATAGTAGTCGGATCGTCATAAGTTGTTTTATCTGTTATATTAAACGCTTTGATACCGAAAGTATAATCTTTTAAGAGTTTATCTGTTGTATAAATATGAAGATTATATTCGTCTTGCTCTGGAATAGCCCATCTGCTTTTAGTTTCGCGTTCTGTTGTAGCGCGGATATTACTAAATCTTTCGGATATTCTTTCATAATTCAATGCTATTCTGAATTTATCAGTTATACCGCTATTGATACCCAAAGAGAGCTCCCATTGCGGTAATTCTGTTCTTGTAACAGCGTCGAATTTATTCCCTTTTGGAGTAATAAAACCATCTGCTTCAACTTTGACTTTTGAAATATTTAGCCAGCTCCACATATCTGGAAAAAGTTTGGCAAATGTTGCTTTTGTCGTTCTGATTTCAAATTCATACCCCTTTGATTTAATCAAGCCAGGATTATTGAAATACGGATTACTTACACCCTGCACTGTGCCTAACAACCCAGGTTGCACGCCGATTTGATTTTCAATTTCATTTGTGTAATAGTTTGTTTTTACTCTTAACCATTTATATTCATATTCGATTGCCGCTTCGTATGTCTTGATTGTTTCTGGTTTTAAATCCGCTGTACCGACCGCACCATAAACTAAATCTGCTTGAGTTTTATCGTATAGTTCTTGAAAAGTCGGCGCTCTGAATGCAGTTGCATACGATAATTTCAAGCCCAAGCCCTTCAAACTTTCTTTTTTAAAATGTTTGCCAAATAAATAGACACCGCCTATTTTCGGGTTTGTAGTTCTACCGAAATCGCTGTATCTATCTGTTCTGACGCCTGCTGTTAAACCAATAAATTCATTTGGTCTAAATTCATCTTGAATGAATAACCCCAAAACTGTTCGTGATTTGTTTTCTTGCTGGATTTCTTGCATTATCCCAGCGGAATTTTCTTTTTCTAATGAGTAATCTTCTAATCCTAATCTTTCAAATTGCAGACCTGATACAAAATTATGTTTTGATATTCTGTAATTTACCTGAATTTCAGTGCCGAATGTCTGCGCGGCATATTTTAATATTTGATAATCGCCACGATTTGATTCTGATACTTCACCGATTAACGGAGTATCAGCGGAAGTCTGGAGACGATTATCTACCATCTGTCTATCAAAATAAAATTTTGTTATTATATCGCAATTATCAGATAGTTTATTACTCCTATCTAAATAAGCAGTATAAATTCCGCGCGCTAAATTGGTATTAGGCAATTTCCAGCCGAACATACCGATATTTGGTCCGCGCGAATCATATATATATTTAAATCTTAAATTAGTATTGTCTTTCATCATTTTATAATCAAGCGTAATTTTTTGTTTGTCTTCTTTTGTTTTGCCAATATCAACTAACGCTAATTCATAGCCGTTTACAAAATAATCATTATACGACTGCATATTATTGCGCTTTTGATTTTCAAGCGGCACATTAACATCGTCGCCAGTCATATTAATTGATGATATTGGTAAATGCGGTTGTGTTCTACCTTGTAAAAGATTTATTTGGGTGGGTGAACCATATAATTGATGTTTTTGACCATCTGTCTGATAAATTTCAGCGAATAAATTTGTTTTCCACCCTTCGATTTTGCCTGACCAATTAATACTTGTGCGTAATGTTTTGTCTTTACCCGCTTCACTTTTTGCAGTGAAACCTTCTGGTATATTTTGATTTGTGATGATACTGATGACTCCGACAAATCCACCAGTGCCGTGAATTGAAGAACCAGGTCCGCGAATGATTTCAACTTTTTCAATATTATCTATCGGAAAATCATATAAAGCAAGACCTGTGTAAAAATCATTTAATCTTTGACCGTCAACTAAAAATAAGACATTAGGCCATTGACGCACTCCGCGAATTGCAACTTTGTTATAGCCGCCTAATTCGTCAATACTAACACCGATACCAGGCACAAATCTTAATGCATCAGCAAGTGTGCGACAGCCCATATCTTGTAGTTGTTCACGGGTAAAAACAGATAATATCGCAGGTGTCTCGCTAACTTTTTGAGCATATTTTGACGAAACTGACGCAACTTCTTCCTCTACTTTAAAAAAACTTTCTTCGCCAAAATCATCGCCCATATTATTAGCGATTACTCCTCTAAAAGAAATAAACATACAGACAAATACAAGAAAAAATGAAAATAATCTGCGCATAATTTTTTGTCCCCCCCTTTTTTTTATTAAAAAATATTTTTTCCGATTTTAGATTTTTATCTTGCAAAAAGCAAAATTAAATTTATAAGAAGAATGATTATGTGGAATTCTGATGGTATTTGTGGCACAAAAAAAACATACAATGTTTTTCGTAAACGTATTTTAAAAAAATACGCCGACAAACACTTATTACTTTGCTTATTTTTTTGTTTTTCAAAATTTAATTTTTTATTTTTATTTTAATCTTCTAAATTTCTATAAACCTTGTCAGCAAAATTTAAAACATTTTCATCTGTTGTAATTCCAATTTCTTGTGAGGTCAGCGCATTAATTACAAAAAAAGTGCCGATTGGCGAAACAACTCCGACTTTTTCAGGCGGCGTTTTGTCAATTAAAATATTTTCTGCTAAACTTGCTGCTTGCGAACCGATAGTAGAATAACTCGGAGATACTGACATTAATGCGCCTGCTTTAACAAAAGCATCAGAATAAGCAATAAACGGGATCTTTGCTTTTTTACATTCATTGATTAACAGAATAGTATTATCTTTTGTATATATTACAGGGTCAGCGACCATATAAATCGCCTCAACGCGTTTTCTTATATCTCTAAATGCTTTTTCAATCGCTCCATCTTTTTTAATTTCGTATGCAATAATCTCTAATCCGAATTCCGCTTGACGCGCTACTATATTATCAACTATTTCTTTACTGCGTTCTGAATAAAAAATTCCGACTTTTTTGATAGTTGGCACAAGCATCTGTAATTGCATAAATGTTATTTCTGCTGGGACTTCCAACGATATACCAGCGACATTTTTATTTTCCGCTAATCGCAATTTCGGATTTTTATAATTTAATATCATAGAAAAAATTATAGGGATATTTTTTGTTTTTTCGGCTAATAACGCGGCAGATCTATCGCCTATCGCATAGATTAAATTAGTATTAAATTTATTTATTTCTTTTACAATATCATCAATTTCTCGGCTCTTTAAATCAAATTGTTTGATATTATAATTTTTCTTTTGATTTAACGTGAACGCAAAACTCGATGCTACTTCATTAAATTGTGAAAGTTCATTTGTATTCTGAACAACGACAATATTATATTTCGCATTAGCATATAATAAATTAAAATTGAAAAAAATTAAAAATATTATAGTTAATAATCTTGTCATAATTTTTATCTCCTTATTTTTTTAACCATTTTGAATAGCCGAGAATTTTTAAAAATGCCTGACCTTCTGGACTTTTATCCATATCAGAAAAAGCGCTAACTAAAATATCAATTTCCGCTTGCGATAGATCAGACGCAACTGCTAACGGCGCTTCCGGTATCTCTTTAGATTTTAGTAAAATTGTGACGCCTTTTAGTGCCGCTGGATTCACGCTTTCTATTTTTGACCAGTTTTTTTCTGATATTATTGCCGCTTTCATCTGTCCGAATTTAGTAGCAAGCACAGCATCCAAATCTTTTTTTACCCAAATTACCTTAGATTTGTTAACATCAAAATTAGCAGATGAAAATAAATATTCATTTAATAATGATAAACTTTCAGAGCCCATTGAGGTAGTGCCTATATTCGCACCGCTTAATTCTTCTACTGACGCTGCTGTGTTTTCTTTGACTAGTAATAATTTGTTATAGGCATTGGTATTTTTATCATTTTCAGGAGACATTATAACTTTTACATCACCGCCTAATGTTTTTATTAAGCCCTCAGGCGCTATGAACACACGCGCTTTTTTGTCTTTAATAAGATTCACAAAAACTTCAACATCAATAACCGGCTGCACTTTAATGTTTTGATTGATTTTTTTGAAATAATCAGTCGCAGCTTTGATTAATGTCGTGGGGTCATTGGGCGCTGCGTCAGGATTATAAAAAAAGATTGTTATTTCATTAGCGCTATTAGGTTGGATAAAAAAACAAAAAAACAATAAAAGGACAAACACTATTTTTAAAATTTTCATTTTCATAATTTGAACCTTTAATAAATTTAATTTTTTTTTAACCTTATTTTACTTTTTTTTTTGATTTTTGTCAATTTTTTTTTTTTATTGATTCGTGTGTTAAAAAAAACAATAAAATAAAAATCTCGGATTTAGAATTGCATTTGTGATTATTTTTTTTAAACTTTTTGCGCTTTATGTCTTTACAGTGAAATTTTATCTTCACTACAAAGACACCAAAAACGCAAAGAAAAAAGTTCTGCAGATTTGCTACTGAGACTATTATTAACCGCTTAACGGTTTGTATTAAAGGCAATTTTTTCCCAATACACACTAAAATATTTCAGATAAAAATCGCATCTATTCATAATTTTTCGTTTGTTAAAAAATATTTGAATTTTATTAGAAACGCGTTTATGGAGTGTGTTTTAGGTTTGCAAGCGTTTCTGCGATTTCATTTATTGG